>PXAI01000225.1 GCA_003567135.1 Balneolia bacterium
CCCATGGCCGAAAGGCCCGAAAAAACGGCAGCAATTGTTACAGATGTGATCTCTGAAGAAGTGAATTAATCACCACATTCCGCCGAACATCAGCGTAATTGTTGGTGATATGAAGAAATCTTCAGCGCTGAATCCACCGCCAATTTCACGGCTCATAATGGTTTCGGGGGCAACCGGAAATCCTGTGGCAACAGTAACCGAATTAGGCTCCATCATCTGAATTCCCTGCGGATAGTAGAACATCTGCACGCCAAACTCCAGCGTGGTCAGGTTGCGGAACGTACGGCTGAAGTCAATGTTAAGTGCGATTTTTCCGGCATATCCCCATTCAATACTTCCATCGCCCCAGCCCTGAAATACATCATTCAGCTGTCGGTCAGAAAAGCGAACGCCGAGCGGCAGGCCGTCGTGGCCAATTGCGTTGGGAAAAAATTCTTCTATAAAAGGTACATCTTCGAAATAGGGATAAACGAAGGTCATCGCGGGGCCGCCCATCACCTGAAGGTAAAGCCTGAGACTGTCATCTATATAATTAGCGAAAA
This sequence comes from Balneolia bacterium, assembly GCA_003567135.1. GTDB lineage: Bacteria > Bacteroidota > Rhodothermia > Balneolales > Cyclonatronaceae > PXAI01. Next base: position 543 of record PXAI01000225.1, read on the forward strand.
AACGCTGTCTTACGCCGGCCATGAGAGGAAATGAAAGCGCCCGATTGTATTTACCAGGCACAATTTGCTGTCCCCAGAAGGTAAAGAAGGTTTGCTCTCTGCTGTCTTTCAATGCCGTAATCTGAAGTTCAACCACGCCCTCCGTCATCGGGGAAAGCACGCGGCGATACTGCCCGCCAACGCCAAAACCGTAGTTTGTAACCATCAGGCTGAACATTGCGCCGTTCCTAATATCGCTTTGCAGCGGATTGCGGGGTTGTTCGGCCGGCAGGATGTCCGGTTCGATGCTTTGCGGATGTGCATCGTTTACGCTTACAAGTAAAATCAGTGCGGTAATCAGGCCTGGGATGAAACGCTTCATAGAAGATTTGAAAAATGACACGGTTTTTATTTTGATCTGTTTAAAACTTTTATTATATCAGGGCATCAAAAATTCAACACAGAAAAAATGCGCAAATTCTGCATAGATCGAATTTAATAAAAGAAATGCAATTTAATCTGAATGCGTTTCATTTAGTGAAAAACAAAACATTCGTGTTATCAGATTTAATGCATGTGCTTACTGTAACAGAATAGCGAGTTTATTTTTAACGATTAAATCACTGTATAGGTATGGATACCGCCAGAAAATTTGTAATGTATGGTCCGGGCGACACTCTCAAGCGCCTTCCCGAACAGTTCAACAGCGACACAAAACCTCAGTACACCTATCACCATGAGTCAGGTAACGGTACGGACGAGGTCTTCGTAAATATCTACGAGGAGCACCGTAAGCTTACGAACTCAAGCACCACCGTTGTAGTTATTCTCACGCTTCGCCGTGAAAGCCTGGGCATCAACTTTATTGTAACCGGTGGAAGAATGGGATTCCGCGGAAGTTCGATGAGCAACGATACGGCAGAGCCGCTCATTAAGGATACCGTTTACGATTACCTGATCGATTTCAGCAAGCGCCACGGTCTTACCATTCAGGAAGCAAAAATAGCTGAAGATTCAGAAAAAGATGGCTGACAATCCCGCAAAGGACGAATGGACCGTCCTTAAAATGCTGGAATGGGCAACCGAATATTTCGAAAAAAAGAATATTCCGCAGCCGAGGCTTAGTATCGAGTGGCTTTTGGCTCACGTTCTCGAATGCAAGCGGCTGGATCTTTATCTGAAGTTTGACTTCCCCCTTACTGAAGAGGTTTTAGGGGGGATCAAACCGCTTATCATCAGGAGAGCCGGATTTGAACCTCTGCAGTATATCACTGGCCACACGGATTTTTTCGGCCTGAAGATGAATGTAAATCCTGATGTGCTGATTCCCAGGCCGGAGACTGAACAGCTCGTTGAACTGATTCTTGAAAATAAGAATGCGTCTGCCTCTGTTCTGGATATCGGAACCGGATCAGGCTGCATCCCGATAGCGCTGAAAACGGAAAAACCAGGCTGGGATGTCTCCGCATTCGACATCAGCCCGAAAGCTCTCATCACTGCAAAGGAAAACGCGGCGTTGCACGAAGCGGACATTTCTTTTTTTCAGCATGACTTACACCAGAGCCGTCTCCCAGAAAACATCCCAAAAAACTCGTTTGATTTCATCGTCTCTAATCCTCCCTATATCCCTCTTTCTGAAAAACCGGGCATCGACCGTGAGGTTCGGGATTTTGAACCTGAACTGGCGCTATTTCACGAAAATATCAGACAGGTATATGCATCGGTGAGAGAGATTGCGGAAAATTATCTGAAGCCAAACGGCACTCTTTATCTTGAGATCCACGAGAATTACGGCGAAGCGCTGCATCAGCTTTTTAAACCGCCTGTATGGACAACGAAAATTCGCGAAGACTACAGCGACAAGCAACGATTTATCGTTGCCTCCTTCAGTCCTAACAAATGTTGATAACTTGTTGAAAACTTTTCCTAAAGTTTTACATTCACCAGGCGTGTCTAATAAATTCTATGTTATCGTAATGTAACGTGATGTCAAGCACATTTTTTGAAATTTATCGAATTTCATGTAAGGTATATAATTTCAGTAGTTTGCGGCGTTTGATAAGTTGTGGATAACTCAGTATTTGTTCAAACACCTTTTTTTGACTTGATTGAAATTTATCCTCATTTTCCTCTCGGTCGTTCACAGAAAATCAGCAAATGTTGGTGTGGATAACTTAACCGCAGGAATATAAATCTAAACGTAAGTCAGCAATAGTGTACGAAGAGGAGGTTTCAACCTTGAGTAAAGAACTTGCCACTCAGAAATGGCAGGAATGTCTCGAAATTATCCGCGACATTGTTAACGCACAAAAATTTTCTGCGTGGTTTGAGCCGATCAAGCCACTGAAGCTTGAAAACAACATCCTTACTATACAGGTACCATCTCAATTTTGGTACGAATGGCTCGAGGAACACTATTATAGTATATTACGATCGACGATAGCAAAAGTAATTGGCGAAGACGGAAAACTTCAGTATTCCATAAATATAGATCAGTCGGAACCGGAGTTTGAGCAATCTTCATCCGTTCGCCTTCCACAGCGTCCCGTACCACCGTCGAAGCCGGGAAATTTAAACGATATAAACAGATATCAACCTAACCAGGTGCAAAATCCTTTTGTAATACCGGGTATTCAGAAAAACAAGGTCAGTTCAAACCTGAACGGCAGCTATGTTTTTGAGCGCTTCATTGAGGGCGATTGCAATCGTCTGGCTCGTTCTGCAGCTATCGCGATTGCCGAAAAACCGGGAAACAACTCATTCAATCCGTTTTTTATTTACGGAGGCACCGGCCTTGGTAAAACACACCTGACCCAAAGTATCGGTAATAAAATTCGTCAGGATTTCGGGGATGAGAAAGCGATTTTGTACACCTCCTCCGACGACTTCACCAATGAGTTCGTTCATGCCATCCGGAATAACCGCGCCAGTGAGTTTTCAGCATTCTACCGAAATATCGATGTGCTTATTATCGACGATATTCAGTTTTTCAGCGGTAAGGAAAAAACGCAGGAAGAGTTCTTCCATATTTTTAACGCGCTTCACCAGGATGGCAAGCAGATTATCCTTACCAGCGACCGCGCTCCGAAAGACATCCCCGATATCCAGGATCGCCTCATTTCCCGCTTTAACTGGGGCTTAGCCGCTGATCTTCAGCTTCCCGATTACGAAACCCGTTTCGCTATTCTGGAACGCAAAGCGCTGGATAACGGTATCGAATTTGAGCCGTCCATTCTGGAGTTTATCGCCACCAACTTTAAATCGAGCGTGCGCGATTTGGAAGGCGCCATCATCAAACTGCTGGCCGCATCCTCCCTGCAGCATCTGGATTACATCGACCTTCAGATGGCCAAGAGAATTTTGAAGGATATGATCCGCGAAAACAACAAGCAGATCACAATTGAAACCATCCAGACACACGTCTGCGATTTCTTCGGAATTGATACCAACAAGGTTCGCGAAAAAACACGGAAGCAGGAAATCGTAGAGGCGCGTCAGATTGCGATGTATCTTTCCAAAAAGATGACCAAGGCAAGCCTTAAAACCATCGGACTTCAGTTCGGCGGCCGCGATCACTCTACCGTAATCCACGCGATTACAACCGTTGAAGACCGGATCAAAACGAGCTCGAAGCATCAGCAGATCATGAAGGATATCGAGCATAAAATCGAGCTTTCCAGCCTTTAGGAGGATAAAACGTGGCGTTGCTCCAAATCAAAAATCTGAAATTCAGGGCACGGCACGGCCACCTCGACTTCGAGCGCGTTATCGGCAATAATTTTGAGGTAGACCTGCTTTTTGAAACCGATATTACCTCAGCCGCAGAAAGTGATGACCTGGATAACGCCCTCGACTACAGCCTCGCCGCCGCTATCGTGGAAGATGTGATCAACTCCGAACCGGTTCTGCTCATCGAAACGCTGATTACCAAAATCGGGGATCAGCTTATCGGCAGTTTTCCGCAGGTCGCCATGCTTGAGGTCAGCCTCAGAAAATTAACGCCGCCCATGGAAACCGGCTGCGACTACGTTGAACTAACCGAGCGATGGGAACCGTAGTTATTGCCGCGGGAACCAATCTTGGTGACCGCGAATCACATCTCAAAAAAGCCAGCGCATTTCTTGAAACGCTTTCCGTCACTTCTGTAGTAAAATCTCCGGTATACGAAACCGATCCCGTAGGCGCTGCCGACCAGCCTTTTCTGAACTGTGTGGCAAAGATCGAAACAAAGTCAGATCCTCAGACACTCCTTTCGGCTCTCAAAAAATTCGAAGTATCCTGCGGCCGAGATCCTGACGCTCCCCGCTGGAGCAATCGTCCGATCGACCTGGATATCATCACTTTTGATAACCTGATCCTTGCTGAAGGAGCACTCACGATCCCGCATCCCTCTTACTGCGAGCGCAGGTTTGTGCTTATTCCGCTGCACGATATACTGCCGGATTTTCGTGATCCTGAAACAGGAGCTGATATCAGCACATTAATTTCGAGATCACCGCAAATGAGGGTTTTCAAAACGAATGTAAAGTGGTAGATTCCTGCCGTGAACAGCTATCAGTATATCGCCATTGAAGGAGTAATCGGAGCGGGAAAAACATCCCTTGCGGAATTGCTCGCTAAGCGTCATCAGGCACGGATTGTGCTTGAGGAATTCGAGGATAATCCCTTTCTGCCCAAATTTTACGAAAACCGTGAGCGGTACGCTTTTCAGACCCAGCTCTCATTTCTGGCCAGCCGTTTTCAGCAGCAGCAGCGCCAGTTTACGCGCGACCTGTTTCAGGAGCTGATCATTTCAGATTACATTTTCGATAAAGACCGGATTTTCGCTCGCCTAAACCTCAGCGATGATGAGCTTGCGCTCTACGACCGCATTTACGGAATTATGAGCGGAATTGCGCCAAAGCCGGATCTGCTCGTTTTTATCCAGTGCAGCATCGACCGGCTGATGGAAAACATCGCCAAACGCGGCCGCAGCTATGAGCAACAAATCTCCAGAGAGTATCTTGAAGAGCTCAACGATGCGTACAATCACTTTTTTCATCACTACGACAAATCCCCCATTCTGATCATCAACGCGAGCGAGATCGATTTTGTAAATAATAAGGCTCATCTTGATTATATTGAGAGCACAATTTTTAAAGAGCCGCTGCGTGGTAGCAGAACCTATATTACACCACGCTGAGGCCAACATCTCCCGCAACTTATGCTTCGTTACCTACTCCTTTTTATCGCGATTTTCCTGATCATCCGGTTTATAGGCTACGCCCTTACCCGAAACCAGGCTCAGAGAAAAGCCCGCCGGAACACATCCTCAGGAAGTTTTTCAACCGGCACGCGCCAGCAATCCTCAACCGGAAAAAAAATAGATGAGGATGATATCGAGGATGCCAGCTTCGAGGAAATCGAAACCAACAAAAAGAGGGACACATCCTCCTGATTTATTATGATTTACGAATTTCTCAATAAACAACCACAGTTCGACGAAACCAATTTTGTAGCGCCCAGCGCAGATATTATCGGGGATGTAACCCTTGGCAGCGAAAGCAGCGTATGGTTCAACTGTACCATCCGGGGTGATGTGAATTACATCAGAATTGGCGAGCGGTCGAACGTACAGGATAACACCTGTATTCACGTAACAAACCAAACCTGCCCGACGGTTATCGGGGATCAGGTTACGATCGGCCACAGCGCCATGATTCACGGATGTACGATAAACGACCGGGTTCTGATCGGAATAAAATCAGTAGTGCTGGATAAAGCGGTCATTGAGCCCGACTGTATTATCGCTGCCGGAAGCCTCGTTCCTCCGGGTAAAGTCATGCCATCCGGTTATCTTTGCATGGGATCACCGGCCAAACCTGTGCGAAAGCTTTCGGATGAGGAGATTAAGAGCATAGTTCAGTATTCGGATAACTACGTGAAGTACAGCCGCGCCTATATGCGAAAGGATACGTACGATAAAAACCCGTTTTACAATTCCGGAGATTAATTCTTTCAGCAGGATGTGAACGACAGGACGTATGTGCCTGTTAAGTTTACAGATGTCGCCACTGGGGTGTTTTATCCAAAAAATTGAATATGTCTGACGAAAAAGAATTCCGTGTAATTACCAAGCGCATTGCCGCTATCGATCTTGGAACCAACTCCTTTCATGCCGTAATCGTAGACATCCACCCAAACGGCAGTTTTACCACTGTTGATACACTCAAGGAGATGATTTGTCTCGGCCGAAACGGCGTTGGGAAACCACTCACTTACCATGATATGCGTCTCGGCCTCGAGGCGTTGCGTAAAATCAAAATGCTGTGCGACCGGCAGAAAGTTGAGGAGATTTTAGCTTACGCAACTTCTGCTATCCGGGAAGCGCCGAATGGTGGAGAATTTGTCCAGAAAGTAATCGACCAGCTGAGTATCAAAATACTGGCTATTCCAGGTTTTAAAGAAGCTGAACTGATCGGATACGCCGTACAGCACGGCATGGCGCTTACGGATGAAACGGAAATGGTGATGGACATCGGCGGTGGAAGCACGGAATATGTGCTGCTGAACCGGGATGAAATTCTGCATCGAGAAAGTCATAAAACAGGCGTTTCCAGAACAACAGCGCAGTTTGTGCGACACGATCCGGTCAAGAAATCTGAAATTGAGGCGATGGAGAAGTTTTATCTTCAGAACCTGAAACCGCTCCTGCCCGAAATCAAAAAGCATAAACCGAAAAAGCTGATTGGCTCTTCCGGTACAATGCAAAATATTGCGGCCATGATCGCCGCCCGGAAAAACCTGAGCACGTCACTGACCATCAACGAGTTTGAGTATACGGCGGCCGATTTTCGTGAGCTCTATGAATCATTCATCGGCACTACACGGAAAAAGCGCTTGAAAACATCCGGCCTCGATTCTAAGCGGGTGGAGTTTATTGTCGCCGGCCTGGTTTTGGTGGATGTCATCCTGAAAAAAACCGGCATAAAACGCATTCATACTTCCGTCCAGGCGATGCGCGAAGGAATCATTCTTGAGTATGTACAAAAGGAAATGGGCGCGCTGAAGCTACTTGCAGATTATCCGAAAACGCGTGAGCGAACGGTAATCGAGCTGGTAAATAAATTTCGCTGGCACGAAAAGCATTCGCGTCAGGTGGCCAGTCTGGCGCTTCGTTTGTTCGATTCACTGCAATCGGTGCATAATATTGACGAAACCGATCGTGAGCTCCTGGAATACGCCTGCCTGATGCACGACATCGGCTATCATATTTCCAAGAAAAAACACCACAAGCATTCGCTGTACATTATCCTGAATTCCGAGCTAAAGGGCTTTAAACAGGAAGAGATTGAGGTGATGGCGCATGTTGCGAGATATCACCGCAGATCGGTTCCTCATAAGCGGCACACGCTTTACAATGAGCTGAGCGAGGATCAAAAAACACGCATTCGCAAGCTTTCGGCATTTATGCGCGTAGCCGACGGACTGGACCGAAGCCATTTCCAGAATATCATCGATCTGAAAACCGAACTTTCGGATAAGCTGACGATCAAGGTGACTTCTCTTGGTGATCCTGAGCTTGAAATATGGGGAGCGATGCGAAAATGCGAACTGATGGAAGAACTTACGGGAAAGAAGTTGGAAGTTGTTTCCGTAAAAAAACTGACTAATTAGTCGCCAGCGAATTCAAAACCACCTCAGCGAGCGTATCCCAGGCCAGCATGGCGCATTTTCTGCGTGCGGGATAACCCCTGATTTGAACAAGCGCCAGCCATTTTTTGCCCTGCAATGTTTCTTCGCCGATCTCCGGCGCACTCTCTTTAATATCCGTCGCTTTTTTCAGTTCCCGGTACCTTTCCAGAAACTCGTCCGCACTTTTGCCCTGAACCATCTCTGCCAGAAGTCCGGCCGACGCTCTGGAAATCATGCATCCGGCTGAAGTGAACTTCGCCTCTCTGATTACCTTCTTTTCCTGATCAAGACGCACGTACCATGTGATCTTATCCCCGCAAACCGGATTTACGCCTGTTCCCTCCTGATATTTTCCAGAATCCGGGGCGCCCTCATGAGCCTTATCGCGGCTTCCTTCAACAATTATTCCGGTGTAAAGCGAGGCCGAAGATGCCATCACATGGGGGATTGAATTAGCGGATTATTCTTCCGGCTTTTTTACCGGCTCAGAATCTCCGTCACTCTTTTTTTTCTCACCGGCATCAGGGTCGGGTTCCTCTGATAAACCATTTTCTGAATCCGTTTTTTCTTCAGTCAGAACTTCTTCATCCTGATTCAGCTCAGGATCAGCGTCTTCTTTTGGTTTCGGCTCATCTTCCGGAAGCAGCCATTTGCCAAATACAATAAGCGTAATGATGGCAACACTAATTGCAACATCAGCCACATTGAAGATATAGGGAAAGATTTCGGAATCGCCCCATTTGTACTTGAAGAAGATGAAGTCGACGACGTGGCCATCCAGAATGCCGCCGTATCCTCCAATTCTCGCCATAAAAATCCGGTCGGCGATGTTGCCGAGCGCTCCGCCGATTATCAGACCGATACAGACGATAAAGCCCATATTTGTACGATCCATAATTTTTACGGTGTACAGAATGATGGCAATGGTGGCCGCAATGGCAACCAGGCTGATCACGAACGTATCAGCCCACTGAATGCCCATCGCCATACCGGGATTCTGCGTGTACCGGAACATGAGCCAGCCCTCTATAATAGTGTAATTATGCAGATCGGGCGTATTCCGGATCACATATTTACTCCATTGATCGAGAGCCATCACGATAACGGCAACCAGTGCGAAAACGCCGGCTTTTTTTTGCTTATCGCCGCTGGACAAAATGGGATTATTTACGTTTCAGCTTAGCTTCGATGCTGATTTGTGTGTGCGGAACAGCCTCAAGGCGTCCTTTAGAGATTTTCTTACCGGTTACCTTGCACACGCCATACGACTTGTTGTCGATACGGGTGATCGCATCGTCCAGATATTTAATAAACTTTTTGGTACGGTTGAAAAGCATGTAGGTCTTTTCTCTTTCCTGGGCATCCGTTCCGGCATCAGCCATGTGGAAAGAGTAAGCGGATTCATCGGATGAGTTCTCTGTGCTTTCGCGCAGGCTCTGCTGAAGCATGTCAAGGTCGTTTTCAGCCTCGTCACGTTTCTTCAAAATAATCTGACGAAAATATTCGAGTTCTTCATCAGAATATGGAGATACACGCTTTTCTGAATCGGTATTTGTAGAATTTGTCATCCCTTGTACCTTGTTAATCGGTTAATTTACGTTTAATTGCTATTGAACATTCTTTCCCGTCGATATCCCAGGATTTCCGGAAGTCGAACTCTTTGTTAATTTTGGTCTTCAGATCATCAGCAAGTGTTTCCGACCGGATATATTCCGAAAGATTTTGTGATGCTGAAGTTATTTCCGGATCTCCTTCAATAGAAATAATGATCCGGTCCGTGACGTCGAAATCAGCTTCCTTTCGCATATTCTGAACGCGGTTTACAACTTCCCTTGCCAGGCCTTCCTGTAAAAGTTCGGTTGTCAGCGTGGTGTCAGCGGCTACGGTAACTCCTTCCTCGGTTTCCACCGACCAGCCTTCAAGGCCGTCACGATTAATAATAATATCGTCTTTGCTAAAGTTAACAGAAGTTCCATCCAGCTCCAAGGCAATTGAACCATCGCGCTCAAAGGTGTTGATCTGATCGTTGCTGAGCGTGTTGATCGCTTTTGAAGCAGCTTTCATCAGCTTACCCAGGCGCGCACCAAGAACCGGAAAATTAGGCTTGGCACTTTTGTGCACAATACCGGAATCATCGGCCACGAACTCAAGATCTTTCACATTAACTTCGTCCAGAATAATGCTCCGCACACGCTCAACGGCATCTTTGTGCTCGGCGCTTTGCATCGGCAGGATAATTCTTGCCAGCGGCTGCCGCACATTGATGTTAATCTTGTTACGGATACGCAGCACGATCGAGGAAATAATCCGCGCCTGCTCCATTCTGTACTCAAGCCCCTTATCGATCGAGGTTTCCTCTACCGGCGGGAAAAACGAGAGATGCACAGAATCTTCATCCTGCGTTTTAACTTCATTGAGGCGCTGATATAGCCACTCGCTCAAAAATGGCGCCAGCGGACTCATAATTTTACTCAGATTTAGCAGGCACTCGTAGAGCGTCTGGTAAGCAGCCGTTTTATCGAGGCTTTTGCCTTCGCGCCAGAAACGGCGGCGGCTTCTGCGAACGTACCAGTTACTCAGGTCCTCAACAAATTTCTCGATTTCACGCGCCGCTTTGGTTGGCTCATATTCCTCGTAGAATATGTCGGTTTCCTTGATCGTGGTGAACATTCTGGAAATGATCCAGCGATCCATTTCAGGACGGTCGCCAACCGGAATCGGCGTGCCGGTGTAGCTCCAGTTATCAATATTCGCATACATCGCCAAGAATGAATAGGTATTCATCACGGTGTTGAAAAGCTTACGCTGTGTTTCCTGAAGGCCGCTTTCAGCGAATTTGAGGTTATCCCACGGAGACGTGTTGCTGATCATATACCAGCGCGTGGTGTCGGCTCCGTATTTCTGAATCACTTCAAACGGGTCAACCGTGTTTCCTTTACTCTTACTCATTTTGTTGCCCTTGGCATCAAGCACGAGTCCGTTGGAAACCACGTTCATGTAAGCCGGTTTATCAAAGAGCATAGTACCGATAGCGTGGAGCGTGTAAAACCAGCCACGGGTCTGATCAACCCCTTCTGCAATAAAATCAGAAGGATAGGATTCTTTGAAGATATCCTTATTCTCAAACGGATAGTGCCACTGGGCAAAAGGCATGGCGCCTGAATCGAACCAGACATCCAGCAGATCGGGGATTCTGCGGTACGTGCCGCCATCTTCCGCTTCCCATGTGATATCATCTATATACGGACGATGCAGGTCAAGCTCTTTATCTTTTTTGAGCCCGGCGAGTTTGCGAAGTTCCTCTACGGAACCAATGCAAACTATATCCTCTTCATTTTTATCATTCACCCAAATCGGCAGCGGCGTACCCCAGTAGCGCTGACGCGAAATCGCCCAGTCTACGTTGTTTTCCAGCCACGTTCCGAAACGTCCGGTACCGGTGCTTTCCGGCTTCCAGTTAATCTTTTTGTTGAGCTTAACCATCTGCTCTTTTACGCTGGTCGTTTTGATAAACCAGGACTCCACCGGATAGGAAATCAGCGGGGTGCCTTTGCGCCAGTCGTGCGGATAATTGTGAAGATAGGTTTCATGTTTGAAGAGGATTCCGCGCTCGCGAAGATCTCTGGAAATGATCTTATCCGCATCCTTAAACCACTGGCCTTTTACAATTTCGGCTTCGTCGGTAAACTTGCCTTCACGGGAAACAGGGTTAAACAGCGGGATTTTTTCATCCTGACAAATTCTGTAGTCATCAGCACCAAAAGCGGGCGCGAGGTGCACTATACCGGTACCATCTTCCGTGGTAACAAAATCAGCATCAACTACGCGCCAGGCAGAATCTTTCCCGAACTCATCCTTCGCGTAATCGTACAGCGGCTGGTATGTTTTGCCGATCAGCTCGCTGCCCTTCATTTTTTTAACGACTTCATAATCGCCGTCAATTACGGAAAGACGATCTTCGGCTAAAACGAGAAATTCTTCTTTATCATCAACCTTGTGGCGTATCAGCACGTAGTTGATATCCTTGCCGACAGCCAGAAGCATATTTGAAATGAGCGTCCATGGCGTGGTCGTCCATGCGAGGAAATAGGTGTCGTCGGCTTCATCAAGTTTGAACCGGACATACACCGAAGGGTCCTGAACTTCCTGATAACCGAGGCTGACCTCATGCGAACTAAGAACGGTTCCGCTTCCGGGCGAGTACCACTGAATTTTGTATCCCTTGTAGATGAGATCTTTTCCAAAAAGCTGCTTCAGCGCCCACCAAACTGACTCGATGTAGTCATTTTCGAACGTAACGTAGGGTTTGTCCAGATCAACCCAGTAGCCCATGCGAGTGGTGAGCTGATCCCACAAATCCTTGTATTTCAGTACACTTGTGCGGCAGTGCTCGTTGTATTTCGCAATTCCGTACTCTTCAACCTGCGCGCGGCCTTCAAGCTTGAGCTCTTTTTCCACCTCAATTTCAACAGGAAGTCCGTGCGTATCCCAGCCGGCTTTTCTGTTTACTTTGTAGCCCTTAATGGTTTTGTACCGGCAGAAAAGATCTTTAACGGTACGCGACAAGACATGATGAATGCCGGGCTTGCCGTTGGCCGTTGGCGGGCCTTCGTAAAAGGTAAATGGAATACCCTCTTCACGGGTTGTGAGGCTTCGTTTAAAAATGTCGTTTTTTTTCCAGAAATCGAGCACTTCAAGCTCTATTTTAGGAAAGTCTACGTTTTTTATTTCTTTAAACTGGCGGCTCATTATGAACTATGGGACGCGGTTAATGCAAATTTTGATTAAGACGGTAAATATACGAATTTTACTAATACTCATTACTATCCTGCACAATCCAAAATTCCTGAACCCGCTACCATGATGAATAACAAACTTTTGGCAATGCTGATACTGGCCGCAATTTTTGCTCTTCCCGCCTGCTCCGGAGAAGAAAAAGCGGATGAAGCGTCGGCTGATCTGGAGAACATCACCGCGCTGGAGGAAGAATACCGCGAAGTGATGGCGCTCGGTTCTTCCGATCCTGCCGTTCGCCGCCAAATTCAGGATCTTACTTCAGCCTACGCCCGTTTTGCCAGAAATTTTCCGGAGCATGAAAAAGCGCCTGAATATATGTTTCTGGCCGCAAACCTGCACGTGGATGCTCTTGGCGACGGCAATACGGCATCAGCGCTGCTGGATGAACTTCGCATTAACTGGCCGGATCATCCCCAGGCAGAGCGCGCTCTTTTTCTGAAGGGGTACATCCATGCTAATGAGCTCAACCGGCTACACCGCGCGCGATATTATTACCAGACGTTTCTCGAAACCTATCCTGAAAGCGACCTGCGCGGGCTCGTTGAAATGGAGCTTGAATTTTTGGGGCTGAGTTCGGAAGATATCCTGAACCGGATTCAGGAAGAAGAATCCGAATGATTCGCCTGTTCTGAGTTAATTTTCACACCTAATTCTGTTTGATTTTTATGAGCACTGACATTCCGGTACGCGAGATTACCAAAGAAAATCCGTACAAAATTCTGTTCATCTGCCTGGGAAATATCTGCCGCAGCCCGACCGCTGAAGGCGTTTTTCAGCATGAAGTGGATGAAGCCGGGTTATCGGATTATTTCGAGATCGATTCTGCCGGGACTTCCGCTTGGCACGAAGGGGAGCCTGCAAACAGCAAAACACGATCTATCGCTGAGCAGCACGGCGTAAAACTGCACAGCCGGGCGCGCCAGGTGAAAGGATCCGATACCGGCTATTTCGATCTTCTTGTTGCGATGGATGAATCGAATATGGATAATATGCAGCATTTGATTCACACGGGTGAAAACCAGAAAAAAATGATAAAAATGAGGGATTTTGATCCGCAGCCCGAAGACGGAAATGTACCCGATCCTTACTACGGCGGAATCTCGGGATTCGAAAACGTTTTCCAGATTGTAAAGCGCAGCTCCCTCTCACTTCTCGACACCCTGAAACCACACATTAAATCCTGAATCATGAGCATTCCAGCTTCGGTCGTTTCATCTATCGAACAAAAAACCGGCGAGCGCGTCAGAAGCCAGCAACCTGTTGGCGGAGGAAGCATCAACGCGGCTGCCAGAATTACCTGCGGTGATCAGCCCTATTTCCTGAAATGGAACCGCGCTGATCTGGCCGATATGTTTGAAACCGAGGCGAAGGGGCTGGATCTGCTCAGGGAAGCATCATCTGCTTTCAAGATTCCGGAGGTCGCAGGAAGCGGCGTTAGCGATCAGCACAGCTGGCTTTTACTGGAATGGCTGGAGCCACAAACCACGCGCGACAGAGACTTTGCCGGCTTCGGCCAACATCTGGCCATGATGCACAAAAAAACAAGTGAATCGTACGGGCTGGATCACAACAATTACATTGGCCGCCTTCCCCAGTCGAACACGTTTCATGATTCGTGGGTCGATTTTTTTATCAATGAGCGGATCAGTCCGCAGCTCAAGAATGCTGTTGATTCAGGGAAACTTTCTTCCGGACTCCATCAAAACGCTGAGCGGCTTTTCGGAAGATTGAGCGAGTTACTGACCAATGAGCCGGCATCCATACTTCACGGCGATTTGTGGAGCGGCAACTTTCTGAGCACCGGCAACAAAATCGCCCTGATTGATCCCGCCGTTTACTACGGAAACCGCGAAATCGAACTCGCATTCACACAGCTTTTCGGCGGATTTTCCGGATCATTTTACAACAGCTACTTCGAAACCTGGCCCGTTGAGTCCGGTTTTGAGCAGCGCGCATCCATCTACAACCTCTACCCGCTTCTGGTTCACGTAAACCTTTTTGGCGGCGGCTACTGCGCCCGCGTGGAGTCAGTTTTAAGCCGCTATTAACACCATGCGAATTGTCAGCCTCGTACCCAGCCTCACGGAACTGATCGCCGATCTCGGCCTTGCGGAAAACCTCATCGGCCGTACGCGATTTTGTATTCATCCCTCGGACGTAATGAGCACGCTGCCCATCGTCGGCGGGACAAAAAATCCGCAAATTGAGGGAATCAGGCAGCTGGAACCCGATCTGGTGATAGCCAACAAAGAGGAAAACCGGAAGGAAGACGTGGATGAAATCCGCACGTTCTGTGAGGTGGAAGTTACCGACGTAAACACCATCGAAGAGGCTTTGATGATGATTCACGATCTGGGCAGATTAACCGGAACATCCGCGAAAGCTTCAGAAATCTGTGATCAAATCCAGCAGTTGCTTCCAAAAACGCCATATTCCGAAATTCGCACCGCCTATCTCATATGGATGAATCCGCTGATGAGCGTTGGCAACGACACCTACATCCATCACATCATGGAACGATGGGGGCTGATAAATATTTACGGTGATAAAACGCGATACCCCGAACTTAGCGACGAAGACCTGATCCAAAGCAAACCAGAACTGCTCCTGCTTAGCAGCGAACCCTACCCGTTTCGTGAAAAACACCTCGCCATGTTCAAAGAAATGCTGCCCGAAACCAGAACCGAACTCGTAAACGGCGAATGGTTCAGCTGGTACGGCTCAAGAATGGCAAAGACCTTCGGAAAACTAACGGAATGGAGGGAAGGGTTGTGAATTCAGCTGGTTATTTTTGATCTAAATCATATATAAATCAATACTGTAGGTACAGGGCATGCCCTGTACCTACAATGCCCTGTACCTACAAACCTGAATAATAAATTCACAAAGGCTCTTAACGCCATTTCAACCATAGGCCGGTATTTCTACTTTTCTCATAGAGACAATCATTTTCAAACTCAACCGTATTCCCCCGTTAGCCGCGAACCAGCAATTTTGAATTTTACATTTTGCATTTTGAATTCCCCTTCTTCCGGCACTTTCCGGCATTCGGATGCGTTAAAAGAGTGATCTGAATAAGTTGTATATTTACCCGATGCGAATCTTTACCCTCTTTTTATTTCTCGTTCCGGCACTCTGGGGCTGTTCTTCCACGGATGCGGCTCAATCCCCGGAAACCTCTTCTGAAACCCGTTCCGCCGAAGAATCCCCACAATCTAAGCCGGATGCTGCCGATATGGCGCGCGGAACCGACATGTTTATTCGCGGCGTAACGGCGCTTGAGATGGGCGATATTCATGAATCGCTGGAGCTTCTTCTGGGTGCGCGCGAGCTTACGGGTCCGCAGGCCGGGATCGATTACAGCCTGGCAGATAATTACCTGCAGTTGGGTGACCTGACCCGTGCCGCCGAATACGGCAAGAAGGCCGTTGAGGCCGAACCGGAGGAAAAATGGTACCGCGTTAAACTCGCCAATATTTTTCGCCGCGCCGGACGAAATCAGGATACCATAGATCAGTTCAAGGCTATACTTGAAGTTCATCCGGGGGATATCGACATCCTCTATAATCTGGCGAGAGTGCAGCATGATCACGGTAATTATGCGGAATCAAACCGCACGTATTCGCGCATTCTGGACATCACCGGGCCGGATGTCACCATTTTTTACTATAAATACCGCAACTTCTCACGCCTCGGCCAGACTCCCGACGCCATCGGGCAGATGGAGAAAATCCTCGAAATAGATCCTTCCAATATCGCGGCGATTCAGACTCTGGGCGAAATGTACATCGAGGAAGAGCGCTACGAAGAAGCGATTGAGTTTTACAGACAGGGACTGGAGTTTCGTCCCGGTGAGCCTGAGCTGGTAATTGCCATTGCCGACGCGTACATCGTTCAGGGAAAGTGGATTGAAACGGCAGAAATTCTGATGACGCTCATTGAGGATGACAAAATTGAAGAATCCTCCAAAATTGAGGTAACGCAGTATCTGATCGGAAGATATTCACGCGATCCCGGAAACGAGGATCTTGCTGAAGCAGCCACAAATCTGGTGGAAAGTCTTCTTGAAAACGAACCCGACTTCGGATTTGCCCACGCGCTTGCCGCCGAGTATTACAACATGACGGATAACGAGGAAAGGCTTACAAAAGCGCTGCTGAACACCACGCGCCTCATGCCCGAAAATGAAACCGCGTGGCGCCAGCTTCTGCAGCAACTGCTGATCAACGGCGATTACGACGGAGTTATCGAGCAGGGTCAGGAAGCCAACGATGCCATCCCCGATGATGCCTTTATTCAGTTTTTTGTCGGTAACGCCTATTTGATGAATGACCAGCCCGGGCTGGCTATCGACTGGCTTGAGCGCGCCTCCGACGCTCCCAGCAGACGCGAGTTTCGTTCGGCAATTTTTGGAACGCTCGGTGATGCCTACGCCGCACAAAAATCGTGGGAAGATGCTGATGCTTCCTATGAAGAAGCCCTGCGCCTGAACGCCGATAACGATATTGTGCTCAATAACTACGCGTATTATCTATCCACCCGCAGCGAGCGTCTCGATGAAGCTAAGGAAATGTCGCAGCGATCGCTTGAGGCTGAACCTCAGAACGCCGCCTACCTCGATACGCTGGGATGGATTTATTTCAAAAAAGGCGATTACGAAAATGCCCGCACGTGGATTCAGGCTTCCATTGACACCGGCGATGCGAGCGCCACGGTTTACGAGCACATGGGCGATGTGTATGAAAAACTCGGCGAGATGGACAAAGCCGTTGAGTGGTGGCAAAAAGCCCTCGAAAAAGACGATTCCAGAGATCACCTGATTGATAAGATATCCGGCGCATGATCGTGCAACAGCTTGCTTCCTTCAATTTTTCTGCCCGCCTGAAGCCGGATTTGTCTCCATTTTTTATTCTGATTGTGGCGGCATTCCTTCTGGCTTCCTGCGCAACACGTCCTCCTTCGGTTATTCAGGATGGCGATTTTGAGCAAAGTGAGGATGATGCTGAGTATGTGCTCTCGCAGCTGAGCTATTTCGGCAGCGATGTAAATACGCTGGAAG
>PXAI01000190.1 GCA_003567135.1 Balneolia bacterium
ATTCAAAAATTCACAATTCAAAATTCCTCACCCCAACCTCTTCCTCTTGTTCAGATACGCTAAAAGCGCCAGCTCAAACGATCCTCCCGTATCCACCTCTTCGTAATCGATATGCGCTTCGCTGCAGGCGAGTTTGAATTTATTGGCGTATTCGGCCATTTTTTTCTGGTATTCCTCTTTCAACTGCGCGGGCACGACGTCCATCTCCTCGCCGGTCTCCAGATCCTGGAAAATGTAGCGGCCGTCCGGAAAATCCAGCTCGCGCTCTGATTTCTTTTCCAGCATGTGAAACAACACTACTTCGTGCTTGCGGTGGCGGAGGTGCTTCAGCGCGTTCAGCAGCTCATCGTGCTCGCCAACGTTCTCAAACAAATCGCTGATTACGATCACCAGACTTCTCCGGTGCAATCGCTCGGCAACTTCGTGCAGGACTTCCGCCGAGGCCGTTTTTCGCACCATCTTTTCATCCGGCTCGCGCTTCGTGTACGGATCGAGCAGCGTGTAAAGGTGGCGCAAATGCGTGTAGGAAGATTTTGCAGGGATGATATCACCCAGCTCCTGATCAAACGTCACGAGCCCGCAGGCGTCACGCTGGCGGTGCATCATGTAAAGCAATGATGCCGCAAGATGCGCGCCGTAGGAAAGCTTGGTCCACGTTCCGTGATACTTAAACAGCATCGACGAGCTGACGTCCAGCACCACGTGGCATCTCAGGTTCGTCTCCTCCTCGTACTGCTTGATATAGTACCGCTCCGACTTCCCGAAAACCTTCCAGTCGACGTGCCGGAGATCATCCCCCGGATTATACGGACGATGCTCGGCGAACTCCACGCTGAACCCGTAGTACGGACTTTTATGCAACCCGGTGATAAACCCCTCAACAATTTGCCGCGCACGAAGTTCGAAAGGTGTGATCTGGTTTAATAAATCGGGAGATAAAAGCATATTCAGTTTTTTGAACGGATATTTAACAGATTGCCTGCCAAAAATTTTAGGTGGACGGTGCTGTTATTGATTCTGTGAATTTGACTATCTTTGAAGCAACAACGACCAATCAGGATAAATAATATAACGCAATGTCGAAAGTAATCACTTCCAAAAACGAACTCAGTTTTAAAGCGGAAGACCTGGACCCGATGCCGGTTCCGAACAAAATTTTAATGGTAAAGCCCGAGCATTTTTCGGTGGATTACGTGATTAATCCGCACATGGAGGGAAATGTGGGCACGGTTGATAAAAAACTGGCCATGGAGCAATGGGAAGCTGTCCGCGCCGCGTTTGAAAAAACGGTGGATGAAGTGGTCGTTCTCGACGGCGTTGAGGGATTGCCTGATATGGTGTTCTGCGCCAACCAGAGCCTGCCTTACATGAACCGCCAGAACGGAAAGGAAGTGGTGATGAGCATTATGAACTCGGATATGAGAAAAGCCGAGGTGCCGCACATCGAAGAATGGTACACCAGTGCCGGATACGAGATTCATCATCTTAATTATAAGAAAATCTCAGATTTTGAGGGGATGGGAGATGCGATCTGGCACTACGGGAAACGGCTGCTTTGGGGCGGATACGGATTCCGGTCATCCATGAAAGCGTATGAGTTCATCGCCGAAACCTGGAACGTGCCGGTCATCGCGCTGAAGCTGGAAAATCCCTCTTTTTACCATCTTGATACCTGCTTCTGCATCCTCAACGAAGACTCCGTTCTGATCTACCCCGAAGCCTTCACCAAAAAAGGCCTGGCTCTGATTGAATCCATGTTTACGAACATCATCGAAGCCGATAAACACGAAGCCGAAGAACTCTTCGCCTGCAACGCCACCAGCCCCGACGGCAAAAACGTGGTCATCCAGCGCGGCTGCAAAAAAGTAAACACCAAACTCACCGAAGCCGGCTTCACCGTCCACGAAGTAGACACCGGCGAGTTCCTGAAAAGCGGCGGAAGCGTGTTTTGTATGAAAATGATGGCATGGTAGGGGAAATTCAGAATTGTTCAGCTCAGATTCGTAGCGGAGCGAAGAACCGCGCAGCGCTTTCAGAATTGGCGGAGGTTGCCAATTCAAAATGCAAAATTTAAAATGCAAAATGGCCGGTTCGCGGAGACGATTTAATTCAGAATTGGCCGGTTCTTGGATGGTTGAGCGGTTACGCAACCTACTTGAGCTGAATTGGCAATCCAGGTGGCGAGCGAAAAACTCAACACTCAGAACTCAACACTGAAACGTAGCGACCAGCGCAGCGCTCCCCCAATTCACAATTCACCATTCAGGAATTCACAATTTCCCTCTTCCTTATCTCCGGCGCTACTTTCGTCCCAAATAGCTCGATAGAGCGCATCATATCCTTGTGTGGCACAGAGCCGACTCCCATTTGGAGGAGGAATCTTGAGTGGCCGAGTATTTCGTGCTGGTAAAGGATTTTTTCTGTGATTTCGTCGGGGCTTCCTACGAAGTTTGCTCCCTTTAGCGTGCAGGATGCGTCGAACTGACTTCTGCTCATGGGCGGCCAGCCGCGCTCGCGACCGATTTTATCCATTACGGATTTGAAGGCAGGAAACGCCAGGTCTCTTGCTTTTTTGGGGTCATCCGCGATAAAGCCGTGTGAGTTTACGCTGGTTGGCTGAACTTCCACATTGTGATCGGATGCGCCGCGTTTGTGCAGATCAACGAAAGCCCGGAACTGGGCCGGATCTCCGCCAATGATTGCCATCGCCATGGGAATACCGAGCGCACCGGCGCGGTAGGCTGACTGCGGCGTTCCGCCAACGGCTATCCATATTGGAAGCTTTTCCTGCAGCGGCCGCGGATATACACCGCAGTTATCAATTGACTGCGTGTGTTTGCCTTCCCATTTTATCACTTCATTTTCGCGCAGTTCAAGCAGCATCTGCATTTTTTCGGTGAACAAGTCCTGGTAATCGTTCAGGTCATAGCCGAATAACGGAAAAGATTCGATGAATGAACCGCGTCCGATCATAATCTCTGCCCTGCCACCTGACAGCAAATCCAGCGTGGAGAACTGCTGGAAAACGCGGACCGGATCATCCGAACTCAGCACGTTCACCGAGCTTGTTAGCCGTATATTTTTTGTACGCTGAGACGCCGCAGCCAGCAGCACGCCGGGAGCCGAAGACACATATTCATCCCTGTGATGCTCCCCGATTCCGTACACATCCAGCCCGACTTCATCAGCCAGCTGTATATTCCTCCATCAAATTGCTGATCCGCTCATGCGGAGACAATCGTTTATCAGTTCCTGATATGGTTGTGTTTTCAACGAAAGTGTAGATTCCGAGTTCCATATTGGTTGTATTAAGTCATTTTGTTGTTTAAACAAATATAACAATTTTACTCGGTTCTATTCAGCAGTCATTCATCATTTTTGCTACAGAACAAAGCTTTGAATAATCCGGCAGAAGTAATTCAAAATGCAAAATTTAAAATGCATAATGGCCTGTTCGGAGTTGGTTGGGAGGTTTTGTGAACTGATTAGAGTTGCCCCGGTTAATTTAGTGCTGAGCATAATATTCAACACTCAAAACTCAACACTAAAGCGTAGCGACCAGCGCAGCGCTCCCCCAATTCACAATTCAGAAATTCACCATTCACAATTCAAATTGGCCGGTTCGTGGATGTTTAGGTGGTTATGCAACCTACTTGAGCTGAATTGGCAATCTAGATGGCGAGTAAAAAACTCAACACTCAAAACTCAACACTAAAGCGCAGCGCTCTTCCAATTCACAATTCAGAAATTCACCATTCACAATTCCATTGCTCTCACGGAATTATTTCGTATCGTAACATGTTATTTGTTTAAACAAATAAATTAATCAGAATGAAATTTTACTGTTATGGAAAACTCACTGCATAAATTCAGCAACGCAATTTTTGATGGCGCCAACCCGTCTGAGGCAAAAAAAGCGGCGATTTTTGTTCATGGGCGAGGCGATGCGTCCAACGGATTACAGCAACTGGCCAGACAGGTCGTAAGAAGTAATGACTTCGCGCTCGCTTTCCCAAAAGCGACTAACGCCACATGGTATCCGGCAAGTTTTTTACAGCCTTGGGAAGTTAATCAGCCGTGGCTTGATTCAGCGCTTGAAAACCTGGATAAGATCGTGAAGCACTTTAACGAAAACGGCATCGCCGATGAGAATATCTACTTTTTAGGTTTTTCTCAGGGTGCGTGTCTGGCACTTGATTACACCGCCCGGAATGCAAAAAAATACGGCGGCATAATGGTGCTCAGCGGTGGATTAATTGGTCCGCATATCGAAAAAAGTAACTACAGCGGGAACTACGAAGGAACCAAAATTCTGCTCGGCTGCAGCGACATTGATGCCCACATTCCGGTTGAGCGCGTTCACGATTCCGAAAAAATGGTAAAAGAGCTTGGCGC
>PXAI01000198.1 GCA_003567135.1 Balneolia bacterium
ATCCTCAATAACGCCACAGACAGATCGCTGATCCTGCTGGATGAGGTCGGGCGCGGTACCAGCACGTTCGACGGACTCAGCATTGCCTGGTCGCTGGCGGAGTATCTGCATAATCAGTCGGGCGTGTGTGCTAAAACGCTGTTTGCCACGCATTACCACGAACTGAATGAGCTGGAGTCGCTTTATGAGCGGATTGTGAATTACAACGTTCAGGTGAAAGAACACAAGGGGAAGATCATTTTCCTGAGAAAGCTCGTGCGGGGCGGGGCGGATCACAGCTACGGCATTCAGGTGGCGTCGATGGCGGGATTACCCGAACTGGTGATCAGCCGCGCGCGCGAAATTCTGCACAATCTGGAGCAGCACAGCCTCGACATCACCAATAAAAACGGAACCCTGACCGGCGGATCGGCCGAAAAAGCCGCCAGTGCCGGCGCGTCCAAAAAAGCGGCCCAGGGACTCAGCAAGCGCATCGAAAAACAGGAGACAAAGCCGCAGCTCACGCTCTTCGGCATGGACACCGATCCCAATACGCAGCTCATCAAAGACAAACTCAGCGCAAGCGACCCCAATCGTATGACGCCCATTGAGGCGCTGATGTTTTTGGCGGAGTTGAAGCGGTTGAGTGATTCGTAAGCTCATAATAAACAAGGGAAAGCGTAGCGCTGTTGTAGAGACGCGATGCATCGCGTCTCTACAACAGCGCTACGCGGCATTTATCGGATTTTGAACGTGGTTAGTGCCCAACGCTGCGCGTCGATTTTTTGGATTTGAACGTCATGTCTGAAATGGCAGGAACCGAGCATCTGCAACGGATTATATAACCACTAAAAGCCAGTTTTTAATGTAGCCATTCAGATCCGGAAAACTGTACATGTTTGCAAAAATTTATCATTACAGCAGTTGCATGTGGCATAACTATTTACGATTTGATAAACAGGCAATCAACTTTTCAAATTGCGCCTGATCTTAAATCCACCGGAACGTAAAGCCATACCTCATTGTTGAAATAGCCACATTACCTCATTATCAACTAATTGTAATTATTATGGTTAACAAAAAGTACAAGAATACTGTGTCAGGTTCAGTAATCTTGACCTTACTTGCGACATTGCTTATTTCATCAGTCTCTTTTGCACAAAACACATTTAACGTTACGACAGAGTCAGCTAACGAATCCCACCCTGACTTTGGTAACACGTTTCCGGTCGTTTACGTCATTGACGGCGTTCAGGGCGCAGAGCTGGAACTGGAAAGGGGAGTGACTTATGAATTTGAGGTCAGCGCCAGCGGGCATCCGTTCTTTCTCTCAGTAAACGAATCGTGGAGCGGTTACGACGGGGAGATAACTGACGGGGTGGAGAATTCCCGTGTCCAGAACGGAACACTTACTTTTACGCCCAATGATTCACACCCTGATCAGATTTATTATCAGTGTGGTTTCCATGCCAACATGGGCTGGATAATCAATCTCACGGGTGGTGCTGAAGAAGAACAAGAGTTCACGGCTTTTTTGAGCGGCGCAAGTGAAGTGCCGCCGGTATTTACACCAGCCTCGGGCTCCGTAAGCGCGGTTCTTGACGGCAACACGCTCACGCTTACCGGAAGTTTCGAAGGCCTCAGCGCGCCGGTTGAACCTGTAGGGGGAACGGGTGTACATATTCATACCGGTTTTACGGGTGAAAACGGCGGCGTTGAAGTTTCTCTTGATCCAGAACTTACCGGCAATAACACAGCCGGTACGTTTAATGAAACCGTCTCCCTGAGTCCTGAACAAGTTGAGATGCTTCAAAACCGCAGCCTTTATATCAATATACACTCCGAGGCGTATCCGGCCGGTGAACTTCGCGGGCAACTTCTTCCGGCAGACCAAACCTATTTTCAGGTATATGCATCCGGCGGTTTTGAGGTGCCGGCAAACGTAAGTACCGCGCAGGGCGGCCTGTCGCTGGAGTTTGACGGAAGCACGCTGGTGGTTACCGGAGCTTTTAACGGTCTCGCGGGAGATTACATTTCTGACGTTGCCGGAACTGGAAGCGGTGCGCATCTCCATGCCGGCTTTGCGGGTGAGAACGGTCCGGTTGAAATTTCACTGTCTCCCACAGTGGGCGATGACAACCGCTCCGGTGTTTTCATGGCAGAAGACAATACGTTCGAAGACGTACCGGCAGAAGTCGTTGAACGACTGGCGAACCGTGGTCACTACCTGAACATCCATACAGAAGAATACCCGGCAGGTGAAATCCGCGGGCAAGTGGTGACTCAGGCTAACATCTATTTTTACGCTCCGCTATCCGGTGCGTATGAAGTACCGCAAAATACGAGTCAGGCAACGGGAGCTATGCTCATTGAATGGTATGCCGCAGACTCCGAAATCGTAGCCACCGGTTCATTCAGCGGATTTGAGTCTGACTATGCGACTGATATCGGGTCACACTTCCATATTGGCTACGCCGGAGAAAACGGTGATGTTGATGTTGTGCTCGATCCGGAGCTCAGCGGCGACCTTCGTTCAGGAATTTTCCTCCCTGATTCGAACACCTTCACTCTCGAAGCGGAGCAGGTAGAGCGCCTCGTTGACCGCAATTATTACGTTAATATCCACTCCGTCGATCTCCCAGCGGGAGAAATCCGGGGACAGGTTTTGCCGCTGGCACAGCACTATTTTTATGCTCCGCTTACCGGAATTACCGAGGTGCAGCCGGTGATGACCGAAGCTACCGGTGGAGTGGCGTTTGAATTCAGAAATGGCATGCTCACCTCCAGCGGAAGTTTCGCCGACCTTGGAAGTAATTACCTTGAATCTCCGGGATCTCACATTCACGAAGGATTTGCCGGAGAAAACGGCGACGTACGCTATGTATTCGAGCCTGAAACCGACAATATGGAAGATGCCCGGGCAGGTATCTTTTTTGCGGCTGACAATACGTTTGAGCTGTCGGAGGATGACGTGATCCGGCTTGTAAGCGGGGAACTGTATGTGAACGTGCATTCCGAGGAAAATCAGCCCGGCGAGATTCGCGGCCAGATTTTGCTTGCACCAAATGTGGCACCTGAAACATCCCCCGAAATAACGTTCCCGGATGAAGGCGCAACGATTGTTCTGGAAGGCGATCCGGAGACGCCGTTTGAACCGGCCTGGACGCCCTCGGATGATGCAGACGACGACCTGGTAGTTTATATCTGGGAAATTGCTCTCGACAGCGATTTCGATGAAATCGTATTTTCACTCGCGGCCGGTGATGATCCTCAGGCTGCCCTTACTTTTGGCGCAGTAGATGAACTGCTCGAATCCCTCGACGTTGCTGTGGGGAGCGAAGCCACGATCTGGCACCGTGCCTCGGCGAGCGACGGAGCCGCAACCAATACGGGAGCAGGCTCAGCGGTAACACTGCAGCGCGGCGTTGTAACCAATCTCGGTGAAGATGATGAACTGGTCCGTGAATTCAGGCTGGAGCAAAACTATCCCAACCCGTTTAACCCGACCACACTCATCGAGTACCAAATACCGGCCGATGGCATGGTAACACTGGAAGTTTACAACATGCTTGGCCAGCGGGTTGCCACGCTCGTGAATGAAGTGCAGCGGGCAGGAGCTCACGTGGCTGCTTTTGACGGCTCAAGGCTTTCAAGCGGAGTTTATCTCTACCGCCTGCAGGCCGGAGGCCAGACGCTCAACGGCAAAATGATGCTCGTGAAATAATCCGGGATCAGGGCGATACTGAAAGCGGGCGACCTTTCTTCAGGAAGGGTCGCCTTTTTTTGTCGCATCCAAAAAAAACAGGGGGAACAAAATCCCATGAATTCGGTTCAACCGGCTATGATCAAAATCATCCTGACAACATTCCTGTTTTTCTTTTCGGCAGAAATGCTCTCCGCGCAACAGATTTTTACGGCGGATTATGCCTCACGGGCGGATGTAACGGTTTATGTGGTGGATTACGAAAGTCGTGCGGATCTTCTGGTGTATCGCGTTGACTACGCCAGCCGGGCGCGTGGGAATGAGGGATTGTGGTATTTCGTGGAATATGCCTCTCGCGCCGATACCCAGATCTACTTTGTCGATTACGCGAGCAGGGCAGACCTGAAAATATATTTTGTGGATTACCAGAGCCGCGCCGGATGGCGGAATAATTCGAAGAAGCACCTGCTTTACTGACCCGAACTATTCACGGAACAAATTCGACAGCGTGTTCATTGATCATGCTTGTAGGGACAGGGTATGCCCTGTCCCTACAACATTGAAATTTAATGATTTGTATTGATCTGTAGAATGAAAGTATTCCGCGCAGCGCTTGTCTCTCCAATAAATATCCTGCTGAATAATCCGGGCTAAATCCATCTGAAATCAAATCCTGCAGGATTTCAGCACTTCCG
>PXAI01000144.1 GCA_003567135.1 Balneolia bacterium
CGGAAGCCGGAAAAGCAGTAATCCCCATGTGGTTCGTACCAAAAAGAGCCGGCTCAAAAGCGGCGGAACTACATTCAGCTCATCAACCGGTTCGGGCGGCGGGGAATATCCGGTCGGCGCTACGGTGATGCACCAGACGTTCGGTCCCGGAAAGATTGTCGGCAAGGAAGGTGAAGGCCAGGAAACAAAACTGACCGTGTTCTTCAAGAAGCACGGCCAGAAAAAACTGGCTGTTAAGTTTGCCAAGCTGCAGGTACTGCCCTGACTGGAAATCCGCGAAACAATCGGCTTTTGAGTTCGTTACACAGGGAAAAATACCCTATATTGTACTCAGATGAAGAACTTCAAAACTATATTCCACGATTTTTCACGCGTGTTTGTTTCTCAGGGCAATCTGCTTGACATCCTCAGCGAACTTTGGAATCAACTCAGAGAGCGTCTGCTTGGTGAATCCCCAAAGCCGGAACTCAAGCCGGTACCGGTCAGAGATAATGAGCACGATCGCCGCTGATTAGAGTTTTTCTCTACACAAAACGATTATCAGATCTACCTTTTTAGGCGACCTTCTCCGCCTCGTCCATGCCATGGTGTTTGCGAAACTCATCCATTCCCTCTTTACCCATGTAGCGGCTTAACAGCGTCGGATCTGTTTTAGAAAGATCAACCAGAATCAGGCCGTCGAGCGCATCCGCAAAGTCGGGATCTACGTTGAATCCGAGCATTTTTCCGCCCAGTTTGAGGTACTGTTTTAGCAGAATCGGCACGCCTTTGGCATCCTGCTCCATAAATGAGACCACATCTGAAACATCATCAATATCAATGAGCGCTTCGCTTTTATCTGTAGGCTTCCAGCCGTTTTTATCGGATTTAAACGGCGTTTTTGGCTTCACGAGTTTTGCCAGATCAGGCAGATAGTTGTTCAGCTTCAGGAAGGTAACCATCAGATTTCTGGAGCGCGTCTGGTAATCATTGCTGATACTCACCGGCCCGTACAAAATCTTATAGCGCGGATGCTTAACCACGTAATGACCAATCCCCTTCCAGAGAAGCAACAGCGGCGCAAATGAACGCTGGTAATTCGGCTGAATAAATGAACGGCCCATTTCAAGCGCGGGACTTATCTCCTTAATCAGAGAATCCTTAATATTGAAAAGCGTAGTGGTATAAAGTCCCTGCTTGCCTTTCCTTTTTAAAATATCATCGGTGCGGCCAAGCCTGTATGCACCGACAATTTCCTGTTTATCTTTTTGCCATATAAAAAGATGCATGTAATGCTCATCGTACGAATCTATATCAATCGATTTCCCGGTTCCTTCGTCGGTTGCCCTGAACGAAAACTCCCTCAGCCGCCCGATTTCGCGCATCACATTGGGAATTTGCTTGTAGTTACTGTAGTAAACTTCGTACTCATTATTGGTTAGCAGCAGCTGTTTTTCGGGCAGCGCATTGATATCCTCAAGCAGTTTTTCAACCGGAACCGGATCAATTATCTTTTCGTAATTCTCTTTCTTAACCGAAGAAACCGACTTCTTTTCAATCTCCTCTGTCTCCTCTTTGGCAATGCTCGACAGCAGGTATGTGCGCTGCCTCAGATATCTCGTAAGCTCCGATTCCGAGCTGAAGTTTTTCAGCTTAACGTGCGGGATACACTTCCCGATCGAAACTTTAATCGTGGTGTTTTCTTTATTCGAAAACTGGCGCGGCAGCAGCATGGTGCGCAGCATCGGATGAATCAGGCCGGCCGTCTGAAAACTTTTGGGATTCTGCCCGCTGAAATACATCGGAAGCACAGGTGCGCCGGTTTTCATAATAATTTTGGTGATGGAATCGCTCCACACAGGATCAACAATATTCCGGTTTTTCCAGGTCATGTGCGATACAGTTCCGGCTGGAAATACACCGAGGGCGCCTTCGTCCTTCAGAAGCGCGATCGTGCCCTTCATCGATTTCAGGTTTTCACGTGCGGCAGATGCCGTTTCAAACGGATTCACGAAAAGAAAAAGATCACGAAGCTCGGGAATCATCCCCAGCATGTAATTAGCCATAATTTTGGAATCGGGCCGCACTTCGCGGAGAATCGAGCCCATTATCACCCCTTCAATTCCGCCAAACGGATGATTGGCAACAATTACAACTTTGCCTGATTTGGGGATGCGTTCGAGCGACTTTTCATCCACTTCAACCGTGATATTCATCGCGTCAAGCAGCGATTTACTGAAGTGCTGATCTTCTTTATGTACCTCAAGTCCCTTATAATAGATTTTGTTTAATCCATTGAAGTCGAGGATTTTTTCAAGCGGCTTTTTAAAAACAGACAACAACATCCGGCGGATACCAGAATGCTCTTCCGGCTTCAGCCTGAACAACTTATCACTGCTGTTTTGTTGACTCATACACTGACGTTTATATTCAGAAGCACAGCATCTAACCAGTTAATTATCAAAGTTTTGATCAAACAGCGGGCTTTCTGAAGGTTAATTTTATTCCCTTAAGCAAATGAACAATTTAAGAAAAATAGTTCACTACAGTCTATCGGTACACTATAATCATATTTTTGGTAATTTGAAATTGGTTTAGGGATGTTATTCATGAAAATTCTCAACCAAAGTTTCGAGTTTTAGAAGGTTAGGTTATCTTTAGGGCGACATTAATATTATTCTATGCACGTGCCGTTAAATCCAAAAAATCACTACACATATTCAGCAATTGGCGAAAGTCCCGATGAGGCTCAGGGCGAAACGCTGCTCGAGCCGAGCGAGAAAGTAGCCGAACCTCCGCAATATTGCGTTGTATTGCTGAACGATGATTACACCACATTTGATTTTGTTGTGCACGTACTGATCACGATTTTTAATAAACCGGTAGAGGAAGCCGTTATCATCACAAATAATGTACATAAGAAAGGTCGCGGCGTGTGCGGCGTTTACACCAAGCAGATTGCCGAAACCAAAGTTGACCTTGTAGACCACGCCAGCCGCGAGGCCGGTTATCCCCTGAAATGCATCATGGAAGAGGCCTGAAATGATAAGTAAGCAACTTGATGAAGTTCTGCGGAATACGTTTTTAATTGCAAAAACGCATAATCACGTTTATGTGTGTCTCGAGCATCTGCTGCAGGCGATTCTGAAATCTGAAGACGGATCTGTTATCCTGAAACGCTGCGGCGCCAGCCTGGATAAGCTCAATCACGATATCAACGATTATTACAGTAAGCTTGAAACAAGCAGCCATTCCGATAACGATCCGATTCACACCGTTGGTTTTAAACGCGCCCTGCACAAAGCGCTGATTCACGCCCGCTCGGCCGAAAAAGAGAGCGTAACCGTCGGCGATATTCTCATCTGTCTTCTGGAAGAAGAGGAAAGCCACGCGTGTTTTTTCCTGAAAACGCAGGGTGTTACGCGCATTGACGTGCTGAACTTTATCTCACACGGAATATCAAAACCGGGTTTTGAGGACGACGAGGAAACGGTTTATCCTGTATCTGATGACGAGGGGCTGAACGCGCCCGAGCCGGATGATCCTGCAACGGAGTACTCCACAAAAAAGAATAAGAAACCTACTCCGGGGGATGTGCTCGCGCAGTACACCGAAAACTGGACCGAGCTTGCAAAAAAAGGCCACTTCGATACAATTATCGGCCGGGATCTGGAAATTCAGCGTACGATTGAAATCCTTTGCCGGCGCTATAAAAACAATCCGGTTTATGTTGGTGATCCCGGTGTCGGGAAAACGGCCGTCACGCGCGGACTCGCACAGCGAATTGCGGACAACACGGTTCCCGAACGTCTGCAGGATTACACGATCTACAGCCTTGACCTGAGCTCACTTATCGCGGGCACGCGCTATCGCGGCGATTTTGAGGCGCGATTGAAGGCCGTGCTGAACGCACTGAAAGAGGAAAAAAAAGTGATCCTGTTTATTGATGAGATCCACAACATCATCGGTGCCGGGGCGGCCGGCAACAGTACGATGGATGTTTCAAATATGCTTAAGCCAATGCTGTCCGAAGGCGAAATCAGATGCATCGGCGCGACCACTTTCGAGGAGTATAAAAATCATTTTGAAAAGGACCGCGCCCTTCACCGCCGCTTCCAGAAAATCGAAATTCCTGAGCCATCGATTGAAGACACCCTCAAAATTCTTGAGGGATTAAAGCCCGTTTTCGAGAAGCATCACGGCTTAAAATATCAGCCCAGCGCGCTGGATGCTGCGGCAAAACTTTCGGCCAAGTTTATCAACGACCGCCACCTTCCCGACAAAGCCGTTGACGTCATTGATGAAGCAGGATCTCAGGTTTCGCTGTCGGGCGATGACCGGAAAACGGTTACCAGCCGGGATGTGGAGCTGCTGATTTCAAAAATCGC
>PXAI01000251.1 GCA_003567135.1 Balneolia bacterium
CCACATCGTGGATTTCCTGCTCCTCGGTGAGCGACTCAAGATGCACCATTTCCAAATTGCAGCTTTCTGCAAACGTGCCGTGTTCATCCAGCACGTAGGCCAGTCCGCCCGACATGCCCGCTGCAAAATTTCGTCCGGTTGATCCGAGTACAATCACTTTTCCGCCGGTCATGTATTCGCATCCGTGATCTCCCACGGATTCCACAACGGCATGTGCGCCGCTGTTTCGCACACAGAACCGCTCACCCGCTTTTCCGCGGATGTACGCCTCGCCGCTCGTGGCTCCGTAAAGCGCCACGTTACCGACAATCATATTCTGATCCGCTTTGAAGCGGGCTTTTGCATCAGGATATAAGATCAGTTTTCCGCCGGACAGGCCTTTGCCAAAGTAGTCGTTGGCGTCGCCTTCCAGCTCGAGCGTCATGCCTTTGGGAACAAACGCGCCAAAGCTTTGTCCCGCCGATCCCTGAAAATGCAGCCTGATGGTATCCTCCGGCAATCCTTCTGCACCATGTCTTCTGGTGATTTCACTGCCAACAATGGTTCCGGTTACGCGGTTGATATTCCGAATCGACAATCGCGCGCTTACCGGATTTTTACCGCGAAGGGCAGGCTCGCAAATATCAAGCAGCGTCTGGATATCCATAGAGTTTTCCAGTCCGTGGCTCTGCTTGTACATTTTACGCACGCCGATGTAGGACGGGGAGTCGATTCGGTGCAGAATCTTGCTTAAATCAAGATGTTTAGCCTTCCAGTGATCGGTTTTCTTTTGATACAGTTTGTCGCTGCGGCCGATCATGTCATCGAGGGTCCAGAAGCCGAGTTTAGCCATGTGCTCGCGCATATCCTGCGCCACAAAACGCATAAAGTTGACGAGATGCTCGGGATCACCTCTGAATTTTGCCCGGAGATCGGGATTTTGAGTCGCCACGCCAACGGGACAGGTATCCAGATGGCAAACACGCATCATGATGCACCCAAGCGTAACGAGTGCGCTGGTTCCGAATCCGTATTCTTCGGCTCCGAGCAGCGCTGAGAGCACGACATCGCGACCGGTTTTAATCTGCCCGTCGGTTTCCAGCTTAACGCGGCTTCGCAGATTGTTCAGCACAAGCGTCTGATGCACTTCCGAAAGCCCGATTTCCCAGGGCAGCCCGGCATGCTTAATACTGGTTTGGGGTGATGCTCCGGTTCCTCCGTCGTGGCCGCTGATGAGAATGACATCGGCTTTAGCTTTGGCCACGCCGGCGGCAATCGTCCCGACGCCCACTTTCGACACCAGCTTCACGTTGATATCGGCCTTGTTGTTGGCATTCTTGAGATCGTGAATAAGCTGCGATAAATCCTCAATCGAGTAGATATCGTGATGCGGTGGAGGGGATATCAATCCAACGCCCGGCGTCGATAAACGCACGTTGGCAATCCAGGGATAAACTTTTTTTCCGGGAAGCTCGCCGCCCTCGCCGGGCTTGGCACCCTGCGCCATTTTGATCTGGATTTCCTTCGCCTGCGTCAGGTATTCACTTGTAACACCAAACCGCCCGGAGGCAACCTGCTTGATGGCGCTGTTACGGGAATCGCCGTTATCATCCGGAGTAAACCGTTTGGAATGCTCGCCGCCTTCGCCCGTATTGCTTTTTCCGCCAATACGGTTCATGGCAATCGCAAGCGCTTCGTGCGTTTCCTCGCTGATGGAACCGTACGACATCGCGCCGGTCTTGAACCGCTGACAAATCGAATCTACCGATTCCACTTCATCAATGGGGATAGCGGCGGATTCATCGTAATGAAAATCGAGTAAATGACGCAGGGTGGGCGCAGGATCGTCCTGCTCATCGAGCAGTCGCGTATATTTTTTGTAAAGCTCATAGTCGCCGGTGCGCACGGCCTGTTGAAGCGTGTGAATCGTTTTGGGATTATACATGTGATATTCCCCGTTCCGGCGCCATTTATACTGACCGGCTTCGTCGAGTACGTTTCCGTTTACGTGTACTTTGGGGAAGGCTTTCTGATGACGCATATCCGCTTCGGTGGCGATTACGTCCATCGTAATCCCGCCAATTCTGGAATCCGTCCAGGTGAAATATTTATCGATCACCTTTCTTGAAATGCCCAGCGCTTCAAAAATCTGAGCTCCGCGATATGACTTAACGGTGGAAATACCCATTTTTGCCATCACCTTAACGATGCCTTTCACCAGAGCGGTGTTGTACCCTTTCACGGCATTTGCGTAGGTGATATCGGTCAGCAGGCCTTCCTTGATCATATCAAACAGGCTTTCATACGCCATGTACGGATTCACCGCATCCACTCCATAGCCCAAGAGCGTACAGAAATGATGCGTCTCGCGCGGCTCGCCTGATTCCAGAATAATGCTGACCTGCGTCCGGTTCCCTGCTCTCACCAAATGGTGATGTAGTCCTGAAACGGCCAGTAAAGCCGGAATGGGCGCATGAGCTTTATCGAAATTCCGGTCGGATAATATCAGGATGGATGCTCCTTTTTTGATGGCTGCATCCGCCTGAGCAAAAATGGCCTTCAGGCTTTTTTCGAGTCCCTTTCCGCCTGATCCTGCCGGAAACAGGATAGATAATTCCTCAAATTTGAATGATCCGTTATCAAAACTTCTGAGCTGTTCCAGTTCCTCGGTAGTAAGGACGGGCGTTCTCAGCTTTATCTGCTTACAGCGTTCAGGTGAGCTGTCAAGGATATTTCCCTTGGCGCCCAGATACGCTTCGGTTGAGGTAACCATCTCTTCCCGGATGGGATCAATCGGGGGATTGGTGACCTGAGCAAACAGCTGCTTGAAGTAATTGTAAAGCAGCTGCGGCTGATTGGATAAAACGGCGAGCGGCGCGTCATTTCCCATCGCGCCAATCGGCTGAAGCATATTTTCAGCCATCGGGCCAACGTTGACGCGCAGATCTTCATACGTGTAGCCAAAAACTTTCTGGCGCTGCACAATTTCATAATGCTCCAGATCAGGTTCGGGATAAGTCAGCTCGCGGCTGATGGCGCTGAAGTCGACCAGGTTATCATCCAGCCATTTCCGGTACGGCTTTTCCTGTACCAAACTGTCCTTAATTTCCTGATCGCTGATGATGCGCTTTTCAACCGTATCGATCAAAAGCATGCGGCCGGGCTTCAGGCGCCCTTTCGACATCACTTCATCCGGCGGCGTATCGAGAACGCCGGCTTCGGAGGAGAGAATAATGGTGTCATCACGCGTGATGTAGTACCGTGACGGACGCAGCCCGTTTCTGTCGAGCGTGGCGCCCACGACTTTCCCATCGGTAAACGCCACCGAGGCGGGGCCGTCCCATGGCTCCATCATACAGCTGTGATATTCGTAAAAAGCGCGCTTTTCATCGCTCATGCGATCATGTTTTTCCCAGGGCTCGGGAATCATCATCATCATGGCGTGGGGCAGCGACCGGCCGCTCAGGGAGAGAAACTCGAGACAGTTGTCGAACTTGGCAGAATCGCTGCCTTGATCCTGCACGATGGGCATAATTTTTTTGATGTCATCCCCAAAAAGCTCTGATTCCAGCAAAGATTCCCGGGCATGGAGCCAGTTCTGGTTTCCGCGCACCGTATTTATCTCACCGTTGTGAATGATGTAGCGATAGGGATGCGCCAGTTTCCAGCTGGGAAAGGTATTCGTGCTGAAACGCGAGTGAACCAGCGCAATAGCCGTTTTCATTTCGGGATTGCTCAAATCACGATAGTATTTTTCAAGCTGCGTGGGCGTGAGCATACCTTTATATATGATGGTACGGCACGACATGCTGTTGATGTAGAAAAACTCCTTTTCCCTGATTTTGAGATCGGTTTCTTCGATGGCGCGCGTACACAGGCGGCGAACCACAAACAACTTTCGCTCAAAATCCAGCTCGGACTGGATGTGACCCGGCTTTTCGATAAAAATTTGCCGAACCGATGGCTCGGAGGCAATGGCCGTTTCACCAAGTGAGGTGTTGTTGGTAGGCACTTTACGCCATCCCAAAACATTCAGTCCTTCATTTTTTACGATATTTTCTACGATTTCCTCGCACGGCAGGCGGTCTTCGCGTTCACCGGGAAAGAAAATCATTCCGACTCCGTAGTTGCCCGGTTCTGGTAAATCAAATCCTAAACCCTGACATGAAGTCTGTAAAAATCTGTGCGGAAGCTGCATTAAGATGCCGGCTCCGTCGCCTGTGTTCATTTCTGCACCGGTAGCACCACGGTGATCTAAATTTATAAGCACCCGTATGGCCTGCTTGACAATATCATTGGACGCGCGTCCCTGAATATTGGCAACAAACCCGATACCACAGGCATCGTGCTCGTTTTCCGGGTTATATA
>PXAI01000121.1 GCA_003567135.1 Balneolia bacterium
ACCACTTCGTCGTTGTAGTAATCTGCGTTGGATTTTTTGAGCATAAACCTTGCCACGTTATCATGCCATACGTTGGGATCGGCATCGTACTTTTCGGCGAGTCGCCGGGCGTCCTGCACATGGCCCTGCCCTACGTTATATGATGCAAGCACGAAGTGTTTTCTCTCCTGATCATCCTCAATGTGATCTTCCCAGTAATCTTCAAGCCACTGCAGGAAACGCACTCCTGCCCTTACGCTCTGCACCGGATCAGTAGGATCTGCTGCTCCGTAAGCCTCAGCTGTTCGGGGCATCAGCTGCATCAGGCCAACCGCACCGGCCCATGAGCGGGCATTGGGATTAAACTGTGATTCCTGAAAAATGAGTGAAGCAATCAGCTTCCAGTCCCAGCCAAGTTCATCTGCATAACGTTTAATAATATCATCGTATGCAGAAATTCGGCCACTGGCGCTGAACAGGAAATCGCTCCTGACACGTGCGCGATAGGCTCGGGTGTTTTCGAAATATTTTCTGTAAATCACGTAGTAATCAGCTTCGCGCTGGAAATCTGTTAACCAATTGTTTAACGTTTCCAGGAAAACCGGCGAATTATGTCGCACTGCCCATGCTGTTTGCTGTGGCAGGCTTATCGGGGTCTCAATATCCAGAATGGGGAACGTCATGGCGTTAAGTCTGGCGATATTTTCGTCAGAGACGGTGTACTCAATTTCCCGCTCTGCAACCATTCTGATGAGTTCTTCGGTAGTGAGAGAACCGTCTGCTTCCACAATATCAATATCACCGCCAATTTCTGCCGACAGATTTATGAGCCGATCAAGGTAGGATGAAGCGCGGCGCACGTGGATTGTTTCTCCGTTCAGCTCAAAGGGGCTTCGAATTAATGTTCGTTCGATCTCATGTAACCGCATTTGTCGCCAGTTTGATGGCTTTCGTTGCACCAAAACCTGATGCGTTGTATTCATGGGAACCGTAAATGCTACTCTTTCCTGACGATCGCTGGTCAAAGTCAGATTGTAGGCGATCATATCGCCTTCGCCGCTGTTGAGCATCCGGATCATTTCCGTGAAATCGCTGGCTACGACCAGCTGCAGCTCAACTCCCAGATAATCCGTCAGCCTTTTCAGCATTTCGTATTCGTAGCCAAGCGGCTGCCCGCGATAGATAAAATAGCTGATCGGGCTGTAGCTGGTAATAGCCCGTAAAACCCCACGTTCCTGAATCTCTTCAAGATCTGTTTTTACTTTGGAAGCCGAATCACCATTTCTGCCGTCTGATCCGGAACACCCGTTCAGAGCCAGCCCTATTAAGGTCAGCAGAATTACAGCTTTGATTAGTTTTATCATAAAATTAACTCCATGTTCAACTATAACATGCGAAAGGATAAAATAAATTCCAAATCATGCGGATGAAATTAAGTTTGATACAATTCAAGGTACAGATCAGGCTTCAGAGTGCCAAAATCATCAGCTGCTGTTTTGAGTAATAGCGCGTATAGCTGTACCTTTAGCTTCACTAAAAAGCAGAGTTTTTCAATGAAAATCCTTGGTATAGAATCTTCCTGTGATGAAACTGCAGCGGCCGTTTATGTAAACGGCGAACTGCTGTCTAACGTTGTGGCATCGCAGTCGATCCATGAAAAATATGGCGGCGTGGTTCCCGAACTGGCGTCGCGGGCGCATCAGAAATCGATCTCATCTACGGTGCGTCAGGCGCTTGAAGAATCGGGTTACCGACCGGATGAGCTGGATGCTGTGGCCGTCACCAATGGCCCGGGACTTATGGGCGCGCTTTTGGTCGGATTAAGTTTTGCCAAGGGATTTTGTCTGCGCCATAACCTGAGGCTGATCGGCGTGAACCACATGGACGCGCACATTTACGCCAATTTTATTGAGGATAAGCCGGAGTATCCGATGCTTAGTCTCGTCGTTTCCGGCGGACACACTCAGATTGTTCACGTAACGGAACCATTCGAACACACCATTCTCGGAAAAACCCGCGATGACGCCGCCGGCGAGGCGTTTGATAAAACCGGAAAACTGCTCGGGCTGCCGTATCCTGCCGGACCTGTGATGGATCGCTATGCGAAAGAAGGGAATCCGAAGTTTCACAGGTTCCCACAGGCTTTACTAAACGAAGGGCTCGATTTCAGCTTTTCCGGACTGAAAACATCTGTGCTCTATTATCTTGAAAAAGTCAGGGAGGAAGAAGGCGAAGTGTATCTTGAAAAGCATCTGAAGGATATTTGCGCGTCTGTTTCAGAGGCGATCACCGGCGTGCTGGTGCATAAACTGAACCGGGCAATTGATCAAACGGGATGCCGGACGATTTTACTCGCGGGAGGCGTCAGCGCAAATTCGATGCTTCGGGAGAAAGTGATGAAACTGTGTGATGGAAAAAACCTCAGCCTGCATATCCCCAAAATGGCCTACTGCACCGATAATGCGGCGATGATTGCAGTTACCGGATTTCTGAAAGCAAAACGGGGCGAATTTGACGATCTCAGTCTGAAGCCCTATGCCACGCAACAGGTTTGATTTACTTATACTTTTCCGCAGCGGCTACGGCCAGGCGATCAGCGCGCTCATTCAGCTCAATGCCGGAGTGCCCCTTCACTTTGATCCAGTCAATCCGGTGATTATCCATTGCCTGAAGCATTTCGCGCCAGAGGTCGGCGTTTTCTACCGGTTTTTTATCCGCTTTTTTCCAGCCACGCTTCAGCCAGCCGTCAATCCAGCGGTTATTGAACGCGTTAATAATCAGCGCGCTGTCGCTGTGGATTTTCACGTGGCAGGGACGCTTCAGCGCTTTCAGGGCCTCAATCACAGCGCGCATTTCCATGCGGTTGTTGGTTGTATTGGCTTCCCCGCCAGATAGTTCTTTGCGGTTATTTCCCGCCATCAAAACCGCGCCCCATCCCCCGGGACCCGGATTTCCGCTGCATGCTCCGTCGGTGTACACGATAACCTCAGTCATGAACTACCCCGGTTAACAAACTAAAAATCTCCGCGTAGTTTTCCGTTGCGCGAGTTACGTCTGATTCCCAGTTTTCATCCGTTCCCGCATAAATAATCGCCCGGCTGATTACGGGTATGGCCTGCCCGCGATGATTTTTCAATACGGTCAGGAGCTCTTCGGGATCACCGCCCTGCGCCCCGATACCGGGTATGAGCAGCAGCGCATCAGGAAATTTTTCCAGTACGGAACTGAGCTGATGCACACGGGTTGCCCCGACAACCATCCCCACCGTACCCGGCATATTGCGATCCAGATTTGCGCACTGTTCAGCTATCGATTCGCAAACGAGGCGGCCATCTTCAAGGCGCTGAAGCAGGAGATCGTCGGCTCCGGAATTGCTGGTTAGTGCCAGGACAAAAACCGCTTTATCCCCGCGCCCAAGAAACGGCTGGAGACTGTCGGTACCCATCAGCGGATTTAACGTGATGCAATCGCAGCCAAATGTTTCGAAAAAAGCGTCTCTGTAGCGTTCGGCCGTATTGCCGATATCTCCGCGTTTTGCATCTGCCAGGATAATTTTCTCTTTGGGAATCTGATTTACCACCCGCTGAAATACGCCGAGCCCTTCAGCTCCGATCGCCTCAAAAAAGCCGAGGTTAAGCTTATACCCGATACACTTTTTTTCGGTAAGTCTGATGATGGCACTGCAGAATGAGAACACGGCTTCTGCTTCGCTTTTGCCGGTTTTTAACGAATCGGGAATCTTGCGCAGATCGGGGTCAAGGCCAACCATCAGCGGCGTTCCGGCTGATGCAACTGCGCGCGTCAGTTTATCTTTGAAATTCATCCCGTAAAAATAGGAATATTTGTAAACACAGCGGTATTACTTTTCTGTGATTATATTCCGGGAAATCCGCGGCCTTATCAGGCTACGTTCAGCACCTTATTTTCGCTGATCTCTCTTTCGCTCAGCTTGCTTCCCAGCGGCAGCCTGCACACAACTTCCGTTCCCTTTTTATGCTCTGAATGAATTTCGAAAACACCGTCATTAGCTTCGATATGCTGTTTTGTGAGCATCAAACCAAGACCTGTGCCTTTTTCTGAATTCGTGCCAGACCGGCTTTCGATTCGCTCTTTTCCGTTTAGTTTTTTCACGTAATCAGCAGTCATCCCGATTCCGTTATCAGCAACGCTGAAGCATACCTTTCCGTTTTTACCATCACGGCTTCTAAGCGTAACAAGACCGTTTTCGTTCGTGAACTTGAGGGCGTTTGAAAGCAGATTTCGAATTACAGAACGAATCATGTTGATATCAGCCTTGACCCTGTGCGTGGCCTCGAGTTCATATTTGATCTCGATATTTTTCTGAGCCGCATTCAGTGAAAACAGA
>PXAI01000327.1 GCA_003567135.1 Balneolia bacterium
GTCTGAGAATAACTGCTCGGACAAACTGATCACCGAAGCCGATCTTCACCGGCCGGGACTCGCGCTTTCCGGATACGTGAATCTGTTCACATGGCAACGTATTCAGATCATTGGAAACACGGAATCGGAGTACCTCGAAACCCTTTCACCGGATGATCAGAAAAAAGCGTTCGGAAACCTGACGTCGCATGATATCCCCGTAATTTTTATAACTGACAGCAATGATCTGCCGGATTATCTTTTGGAAATGAGCGAAAAGGCGGGAATTCCTGTTTTCAAAACTCCGGTTGAAACAACGAAATTCATGTACCTGCTACGCGATTTCCTGGAGGATCAGTTCGCCTTACAAACCGTGGTACACGGCGCAATGGTTGATGTGTACGGAATCGGGATCATGATCGGCGGAAAAGCGGGAATCGGGAAAAGCGAAGTTGCGCTTGATCTGGTTGAACGCGGCCACCGGCTTGTTGCGGATGACGTAATCACCCTGACCAAAAAAAATAACGTGCTGATTTCCGCCGCAACCGAAATGAACAAACACTTCATGGAGATCCGCGGACTTGGCATTATTGATATCATGAGCATGTTCGGAATCAGGGCGATCCGGTATCAGAAGCGTCTCGAAGTTGTAGTAGAATTATTTTTATGGGATGAGGTTACCAAACTGGATCGCACGGGACTAGATCGTCAAACTGTTGAAATTCTGGGCGTCAATGTTCCAATCATCCGGCTACCGATTACGCCGGGGAAAAACATCACGGTAATTGCTGAGGTTATCGCGATGAATCACCTGCTGAATCACTACGGCTACGATGCCGCGAAAGCTTTTCAGGATAAAATAAAAGCCCGGATCGCGGAAAAGAGATCGAAAAAAGATCCCCATCCACGCCGGGCTATAGATTATTTCGAGGGAGATTTCGAGTAGATCTTATCTACTTAAATCAAACTCGCGCGGAGGCGTAACTCCCTTCAGATGCTCCACAAAGTAATCCCATGTGCGGCGCAATTTGTACGCTTCGTTGGCATAACCATGACCGCGGTTTGGCATAACCATCAGATCAAAATCTTTGTTATGATCAATCAGAGCGTCGATCAGCAAAAGCGTTGTGTTGGGATGTACATTCGCATCCATCGTACCGTATGAAATGAGCAGCTTTCCTTCCAGGCCGTCAACCTGATACTGCAGCGCCTGATTGGTGAACGTGCTTGAGCCGTCTTCCCTTGTTTCGTACGGCCCCTGATACTTCTCGCCCCAGTAGAACGTGTATCCACGGTTATCCATGTTCCCGGCACTGGCAACGCCCACTTTGAAGAAATCAGGGTGATTGAACATGGCGGAAGCCGTGGCAAATCCTCCGCCTGAGTGACCGTACATCCCGGCACGTGCCAGGTCGATAAATGGATATTCCTGAGCCAGTTGCCTCATCGCAGAAATCTGATCCTCAAGTCCGTTATCCGACATATCTCCATACCACTTGGTGTGAAAATCCTTCGAGCGGAGCGGCGTTCCGGTGGCGTCGATCTGAACCACTACAAAACCAAGCTCGGCAAGCGCGTGAGTCTGACCTCTTCTCGCAAAAGAGAAGTTTCGTGTGCCCACGCTTCCAATTTGTGGCCCCGGGTAGATATTATTCACAATCGGATACGATTTCTCAGGATCAAAATCCGAAGGCAGGTACATCAGGCCGTAGATATCCGTCTGACCGTCCCTTGCCTTGGCAACAAATGGTACGGGCTCAGTCCAGGCCGTTTCCATCAGATCAGCTACGTCGGCTTCCTCGATTGTCATCACAACCTGGCCATCTGCACCGCGAACCACGGTGGTTGACGGAGTTACAAAATCAGAAAATGTATTCACCAGATAGGATTGTCCGGGAGAAAGCCAAACGGTGTGATTTCCCTCATGCTGCGTGATGTGCTGCAGATCAGATCCGTCAAAATTAACCGAATACAGATGCTCGTGATACGGATCATAATCAGGATCCATGCCGGCGGTGGTAAACCAGATTTTGCGGAGCTCTTCATCCACCGCCAGTACATCCACCACGTTCCAGTCACCATCGGTGATCTGATTCTTCAGCTCACCGGTTTCCAGATCGTGCAGATAGAGATGTCCCCACTGCGATTTTCTGGTGAACCAGATAAACTCGTTACTGCCGTGCAGCACGCGCCAGTTTGGTACACCGCGGGAAGTCAGATTCGATTCAAAAAACGTTTCGGCTCTTTCATGATAGACATCGCGAACCTCGCCGGTTGTGGCGTCCGCAATTCTGAGCGTTACTTCACGGTAATCTCTTGAGGTTGAAACGTATGCAAGTATCTCATTATCCGGACTCCATTCGTTGTCACCCCACTCTGCTCCTCTGCGCAGGCCACAGCAGTTGGAAGTTCGCTGATGATCAGGTTCAGCATCCAGAAAAACCACATCGCCGTTTTCAACGTGAATAATCACGCGCTCGTGCATCGGTACATACTCATCGCCGGGAATCGCATACGGCCACGATACCAATTCCGGACGCTGATCACGCGTGCGCAGCAAATGCATGATTTCAACATTGCGCTCATCCAGACGGTAGGTTGAAATTTTGCTGCTGTCATGCGACCATTTCAGAACGGGACGATCGGAAGTAGTCCAGCCCTGCGAATCTGTAGCGTATCCGTAAAACTCGATTCCATCCTCTGTAAGCTGCGTTTCTTCACCGGAGTGCATATCCATGACCCAAAGATTGTGATCACGGATAAACGCGGCCTTGCTTCCATCGGGCGACATCACACTGTTTGCAGGCGCGCTCAGCAGCTCCGACTTCTTTTCGAGCCGGGAATCTACGAGATCAAATTCCCATCTGAATCCATCATACGAAAACTCAATGCTGTTTTGCTCCTGATGATACTCAACCTGATTCAGCGGCAGCGAATAGGGATCGATATCGTTTTCCGTTTCAGCCGTCAGCGCTTCGGCCAGCGCCTCCTGGTCCATCAGGCTGCTTCGCGTCTGCCGCGCGACATCCACCAGCATGTACTCCGTTCCGTTTCTTGTTCGCACCGAGTACCAAAAAAGCTGATCAGAAACCCATTCAGGATTAACCGACATACGGAAAACCTTATCAGACAAATTCCAGCTCAGCAGACTCTGCGCGCGCTCGTAACGCTCGTTCATATCCGGCTCGGCGGCAACGCTATCCACAGGTTCCGGCGTTACGGCAAGTTCGTCCGTTCCGGTGCAGGCAAAACTACTGAGGATCAGTCCAGAAGAAATAAAGGATAAAATCAGAAATCGTATCAGGTTCGTCATAAAGAAGATTTTTGGATGGTTAAGATTCGGAACTAAAATAAACCTTTTTAGCGGGTTGAAAAGAAAAAAAGAGTATGATGGTTTGGTTTAATCCCACCTGTTGTAGAGACGCAATGCATTGCGTCTCTACAACAGGTGGCGTACGTCCTACGAGCCGGTAAAATGCGTTTTTGCATTTCTAATAATGTGGATATATGTGCAAATTTATTATAATTA
Source organism: Balneolia bacterium (assembly GCA_003567135.1). Classification (GTDB taxonomy): domain Bacteria; phylum Bacteroidota; class Rhodothermia; order Balneolales; family Cyclonatronaceae; genus PXAI01. The sequence continues at coordinate 3,509 of PXAI01000327.1, forward strand.
AATACCTGTAGGGATAGGGCATGCCCTGTCCCTACAGATATCCTAAATACAATATTTTCAAAATTATATTAACACATAATTCCTTCAAAGTTTTATTACAGACATTCCAATCCCTATAATATTCTGGTAACATTTTTTGGCTACATTGTGACCATGAAAAACATCCCCCTGAAACCTCTTATTCTCTTTTCCGTTTTCGCGATCTTCGCGTTAAGTTGTTCGGATGATTACCGCAATCAGGAACCGGAACATACCGTGAATAATTTTGCTGATTTCGATTTACAGGGCCATCGCGGCGCGCGCGGGCTTCTGCCGGAAAATACGATTCCGTCTTTATTGGAGGCGCTGAAATACCATGTAAATACGCTTGAGTTTGACGTAGTGGTTACCAGAGACAGCCTGATTCTGGTTTCGCACGAGCCCTGGTTTCATCATGATATTTCCACGCATCCAGATGGCCGGCCTGTTCGGGCTCAGGAATTCGTGGGTACGAACATTTTCCGGATGACCTATGAGGAAACGCAGCAATTTGATGTGGGACAACGCGGTCACGAAGGTTTCCCCGAACAGCAGCCAATGGCGGTTACTAAACCGTTGATGAAGGATGCCGTTCGCGCTGTGGATGAGTATTCGCTTGAAAACGGGCTTCCGCTGGTTGATTTTAGTATTGAACTAAAAAGTCGTCCCGAGTGGTATAATGAATTTGTGCCGGAACCGGCTCAGTTTGTAAAGCTGGCATATGCAGAAATCATGGATTTGGGAATACGTGACCGAACTATTCTGCAGAGTTTTGATATCAACATTCTGAAAGAAATGCGAAAGCTGGATGA
>PXAI01000165.1 GCA_003567135.1 Balneolia bacterium
AATCTGTTCAATGACAAAGGCGGATAGGGGTTGGCTTTTGAAATGAAGAAAAAAATACCGCTCATTTAACCTATTTACCGGTTCTTAGGTAACGGTTTATTTTTACCGGACACCAGTGATTCTGAATTCTGAATTTTGCATTTTGCATTTTGAATTCTTCCCCCCGAAATCCTATCATTGGCGAAGTCATTAATACATAACGTTATGAAACTTTTACGATCCGTCATTTTGCTGGTTTTTCTGGCCGGGTGCGACAAGGGGCTTGAGCCTACGTCGGATATTGAGCCTGAGGGAAACCTGATTGTTAACATCACCTACGAGGGAGACTGGCCGCCGCCGGAGGCTTTTCTTGAGTACCGGTTTGTGGGGTTTGATTTTTTTCCGGAAGAGGTGACCGACATCCTTTTTAATCTTGAAAACCTGATTATTTCCGAGGAGCGGCCGCTTCACGGGGTGGAGTCGGAGACGATCGTTTTTGAGAACATATCGAACCGCACGATTATCTACAGCGCGCTGGCGTGGCAGCACGGGCCGAATATTTTTGAGGACTGGCAGGCGGCCGGCGAAACGCGTGAGGTGTACACCATCGAGGGAAACACGGTTGAAATTGATCTTCACGTGGATTTTGACAATCTGCCGCCGTTTCCGCCCGAACCTTAAGCAGCATTGATATGAACCTACTGATTACCATCCTTCTTTTTGCTTTTGCGGCAGAGCCGGTCATCACCGGAACCGTTACCGACGACCGAAATGATCCGCTGCCGGGTGTGCATGTTTTTGTGCAAAACGGAACGGCCGGAACCGTCACAAACGCATCGGGTCGCTTTGAGCTGAGGCTCAGCGAACCGGGCGAAGTCACGCTTGTGGCAAGTATGGTGGGATATGCGCGCCACACGCAGTTAATCGATGTTCAGGAGGGCGTAAATTCTGAGTTGGACATTCGTCTTTCGCCGATTACACTGGGCTCCGGTGAGGTTGTGGTTACCGCCGGACGCCGCGCGCAGGTGGCGGGAAACGCTCCGGTAAGCGTCAGCACGATCAGCGCACAGGAGATTGAAACGCGGAATATTCGTTCGCTGGATGAGTCGCTTCGCTACGTGCCGGGCGTTCAGATGGCGCAGAATCAGGTGAATATCAGGGGATCAACGGGATTTTCGTACGGCACCGGCAGCCGCGTTCTGCTTCTGGTTGACGGCGTGCCGATGATGGGCCCGGATCAGAATGATATCAAGTTTGATGCCCTGCCGATGGCGCAGGTTGAGCGGGTCGAAATTGTAAAAGGGCCCGGTTCGGCGCTCTACGGAAGCGGCGCGCTGGGCGGCGTAATCAACCTGATCACCAAAGATTTTCCGGAACAGCCGGAGTCGCAGATTCGCCCGTTCAGCGGATGGTACGAGCCGGTGGTTCACGACCGGTGGAAGGAAAACTGGGATGGCGCCACCGAATGGCGGAATTATCACGGACTCGTTTTTTCGCACGCCCGTTCGCTCGGCCAGAATGCCGGCTTCTGGATCAGCGGACTCTATCAGGATGACAGCGGCTATCTCGAACAGACCACCAGCCGGTCGTTTCAGCTTTACGGCAAGTTTGGTTTCAGGCCCGCGCAGAATATTTTTGTGGATATCTACGGGGGATACCGGTTCAGCCGCAACCGCCAGTTTTTGTACTGGAACGGCCTGAATGATCCGCTTCGTGCGGGGCGCATCGTGTTTTCGGGGGAGGCCGCAAGTGGCGCGAATTATCTGCAGAGCGAGCACTATTCGCTGCTGCCAACGTTCCGGCACATAATAAACGACCGCTTTTTCTACACGATCCGCGGCCGGGCGTATGCCATCGCGGTGAAGCCGCTCGACAGCGAGGGAAATATCCGTCCTTCTGATCAGCATACCACCGGACTTCGGTACGGCGCCGAGACCGAGATCAACTGGTCGCCCGTGCAAAACGGAAACCTGATCTCGGGCGCTTCGTTTGATGACATCGCCACGGAATCAGAGTTTTTTATTGGCCAGGATGATCAGATGCTTCGGAGCCAGCCGGAGCTGGCGTTTTTTTCGCAGTATGATCAGGAAGTTTCGCGGAACCTGACGATCTCAGCCGGCCTGCGCTACGACGCCTACCGGATTGATACGCAGGACTGGGCCACGCGCCTCAGCCCGAAACTGAACGTTGCGTGGAGCCCGACAGAGGCGCTCACGCTGCGCGGAGCATACGGCCACGGATTCCGGGTTCCGGCCGTATCCGAGCGGTTCGTAAACAACCGCGATTTCCTTCCGCTGGAACCCAATCTGGATTTGCGTCCGGAGGAGTCGGTCGGCTACGAGATTGGCGTACATTTCGTGCGTAACCTTTTTGCGGGAATCGGTTTTGAGTGGGATACCGCCCTTTTCTGGAATGATTACGATCAGCTGATCGAACCCCGTTTTGAGGTCGATCTGGCAGGATTTCAGTTCGTAAACCTGACCGAAGCGCGCATCCGCGGCGTGGAAACAACCACCACTTTTCTGACCAACGACGGCAATCATCAGCTGCGCCTGGGCTACACCTATCTGGATCACCGCGATCTTACCGAGGATGAGCCGCTCACCTACCGCTCTGATCACCAGCTTATGGCCGGCGTTCAGGCCACGGCGCCGTTTGCCGTGCAAATCGGCGCAGACTACCGCTACCTCAGCAAACCCGACCGCGTCGATTCCGATTTCTCGATATTCGTACCCGACGCCGACGCCATGACCGCCATCCACGTCGTGGATGCCCGCGTTTTCCGTGACACCCCGATCTCCGGCGGCCGCGTTAACCTTCGAATTAGCGCCTCCGTGAATAATCTACTCAACTACTACTACGTAGAACGCCCGGCGTATCTGGCCCCGCCGAGGAGCTATGAATTCGGGATGCAGGTTAGGTTTTAGGGATTGTTTATTGATTACAGTCTGTTGATGATTGAGGCGAAAACTGTAGGGACGAAAAATTTTTCGCCCCTACCATCGCCCCAACGCCGTCATCCCGCAATCGGGCTGGATAGCCATGCAGGTTTGGAAAGAACAACGATATGCGGGATGACAGATTTTGGGGACACTTCCTGGTAGCACCTAATAAATTTCGATTCAGCAAAAAAACGCTTAAACTGTGAATAATGTTTTATTTATAATCACTTATCTGACGAAAAAGCAGATAACCCCGACAGCTTGTCCCTCTACTTTTCTAATGATTTTAAATAGCGTAGGTCATCCAAATCTTTATTTCTGGCTGTACTCTGCTTGTTTTGAATAAGATTTTTCAAGCCAATAAAATAAACAGGAACTTTTTTGCTATCGATATTCAGGTTCTCGGTTTTCTTGTTCTCCCATGCTTCCTTGAATTCAACTCCGGATATCGTATTCAACAGGTCTATCCTGTTGGGAACAACACCAAATTGGACTACACTGTTAACAGCTAAAAAGTCAGCGGCAGTTACACCTCCGGGAATTGGCCCATCCCAAAATTCTTTCAACGCCGCAATCAGTTTGTCACAATTTTCCTGAGTGGCTTCAATAAAAAAATCAACATCACCCGTGAGTCTTGGGTATCCATAATAGATAACGGCTTCACCACCAACAATCAAATAGCGGACGTCAAATCTATTCAGGCATGAAATGAATGCGACTACATCATTTGAAAAGGAGAAAGGATTCATACGTCTTTTTTGATCGTTCTGTGATACTCTCTCACATCCGGGGTATTCTTACCATATACTCTTTCCTTTAGTTTTCGGGCAATCCTTTGTCGTTCAGCCGGGGTTAAGCTGATGCTTTGCTGAATATCCCACTCATCAGCTTCGGTATGGTTTTTTGCTTTATGAACTACTCGCTCCATCAGTTAAATCAAGGTTTTATAAGGGATAAATTATGCTTGTTAAAAATAATACTATTTCCTGAGCTAACAATCTAATTTATATAATCTTCTGAATTGAGTAGCTACCCGATATGCAAAGAAATTGCCCCCCCCTGATGTAAATAAGAAGGTTATCGGGATTAGAACCACCAAAAACGATTTTGCCATTTTATTAACACGATTTTGTCCGGCCCTTCGACACCAAAGCAGGGGCGAAAAATTTTTCGCCCCTACCATCGCTGGCCGTTTTTCATGCACGTTTTCCGCTGCGCTACAGACGTGTTGCTCCATCCGGAGCAAGTTCTGCGACCGACAATTATCTTCGAATCCAAAAAAATCTCAAACTGCTAATCACACATCACAAATCTGAAATCCCCTCCCCCACTCCCTCTGTGGCAAAAAAAGCCGGTTCGCGAAATCCTCGAACCAATCGAAGAATCCGCGAACCGGCCAATTCTGAATTCTGA
>PXAI01000328.1 GCA_003567135.1 Balneolia bacterium
TGCAGAATCACATTCCGATTGTTGGCCGTTTAGTTGGTACAACGAGCGTGGAATACGGTTATCTGGGATGGTTCTCTGATCGCGATCAGAGCCAGTATCAGCGTTACTACCTTGGTGGTACGGCGCTTCAGCAGCAGCAGACATTCTACGAGAACAACATTGATCTCCGCGGTTTCCCGGGTGGCCGGGGCGGATCGATTACGCCATTCGACGGCGTTCAGCCCATTGGTGGACGTCTTTACAGTAAATATGCCGCTGAAGTTCGTGTTCCGGCAATCAGCTCCGAACAACTTCAGCTTATTCCGTATGTCTTCTTCGAGGCCGGAAACTCATACCGCGATTTTGATGACTTCGATCCATTCAGCGTAAAAAGATCCGTTGGTTTCGGTGGACGTATTTTTCTCCCGATTCTCGGTCTGATCGACCTGAGTTACGGTTACCGTCTGGATGGCATCCCCGGAACAAGAATTCAGCCGCGTCAGTGGGAATTCCTGTTTAACATCGGCTCACCATTCTGATCCTACTAACCAGAAACGAGAAAAAGATGACTATCCGCATCACATTAATTACTCTGCTGATCTCATTTTTGAGCATTGAGGCGTACGCCCAAAATCAGCGAATCGGATTCATCGATTCTGACTACATCCTCTCAAAAATCCCTGAATATGAAGGCGTGGATCAGCGTTTAAGCCAGATTAAACAGAACTGGGAAGAGGAAATTACGGAGATGCGGCAGGAGCTGGAATCCATGGAACAGGACTTCGAGGCCAAGGAAATTTTGTTTACTCCTGAGGTTCGCGCAGAAAGAGAACAGGAGATAAACAATAAAAGAAGGGACATCGAACGTTTTATAGACAGCCGGTTCGGTCCGGATGGCGACTATTTCAGACAACAGCGCGAATTACTTGAACCCATTCAGCGTCAGGTAGTCGAGGCGGTCAGTAAAGTTGCCGAACGCGATGGATACGATTTTGTATTCGACAGAACCGGAGACTATGTTTTTTTCTATGCCCGAAGACAATGGAATATCAGTATCGACGTATTACTTGAGATGGGAATTCAGGTTGATGAAGAAACAACCCGTTGATATAAAGTTGACGCTTTTAACTAACAAAAATCACAATTATAACCTTGTATCATGATCAGATACCTACTAATAGCGGTTTTAATAATGGGTGCAGGGGTAAGTCAGGCACTTTCCCAGGAACGCATCGCATTTGCTGAGCCCGATAAGATTCTGGAGGCACTGCCCGAGCGGGAACAAATTGAAGACCAGCTCGAGGATTTTTACATGCAATGGGAAGAAGACTTCAATGAATTCTATGAAGAGTACAGTGAAGAGCTTCGCCAGTTTCAGCAAAACAGAAATCAGATGAGCCAGAGCCAGAGGCAATCAGAGCAGCGCAGGCTTGCAAACATGACAGAGGAGCTCAATGCTATCCAGCAGGAGTTCGGTATGCAGTTTGAAAGACGCCGTGCTGAATTGCTTTCTCCGGTTATAGCTTCAATTAACGAAGCAATTGAGCAGATTGCCGAAGAAATGAGCCTCGATTATGTGCTTAATCGCAATACTGCCGAACTGGAGCCCATTCTTTTTGTAATGGAATCGAACCCAAACGCTCTGAACATCACTGAACGCGTAATTGAACTTCTTACCCAATAAACTTACGAGCCATGAAAACTAAATTATTTTTTACTACCGGATTAGTCGCACTTTTTCTGGCATTCTGTTTTTCTACTGAAACAAACGCCCAGGATCTTAAAATAGGCTACGTTGATGCGGATGAAGTTCTGCGCAGCATGCCTGAAATCAGCAACATTCAGGATCAGCTGGAAGGCTTTGCCAACCGCAAGCGTCGTGAATTTGCACAGCTTGAAACCCGCTTTATGCAGGCTCAGGAAGAGTTTGAGCAGAAAGTAGCTGTTATTTCCGAGCAGGCCCGCCAAAACGAGCAGGAGCGTCTTGCAGGAATGGCGCGCGAGCTTCAGGAATTTCAGATCAACTACCAGAACGAACTTCTTGAGCGTCAGGAAAGACTCTTTGGTCCGCTTCGTCAAAGAATCATGGAAGCTATCGAAGAAGTTTCCAATGAAGAGGGCCTTACCTACGTGCTCAACAGAGTCGTAAACCAGGCTGACCTCGTTGTTCTCTACGCTTCTGAGGAAATGCAGAGAAGATATGACATCACCGAAAAGGTGAAAGGCAAGCTCGGTATCTGAGAATTAGCCGGATAATTATTAAAGCCATCTGCCCCGGGCAGATGGCTTTTTTTATGTCGATTAGGATCGGAAAATAGAATTCATCGGGTCGGGTGGACGCGCCAGTGATCAATCCGGCTTATGCGAAAATAAAACAGACCTGTAGGTGTAAGGCAAACCTTGTACCTACCTTGCGCCAGTTATATTCTCTTTTTTCGATTCCGAACGTAATCCTCAAAGACAAATCCGCCGAGATCGTCCAGCTGTGAGAAATAGGCGCGACCCTTGTTTGCTTTCGTAAGCTCTCTCACAAAATTCTGCAGATAGGGATCGCTCGCAATCATGAAAGTCGTAATCTTGATTCTCTCACGGCGGCATTTTACCGCTTCATCAAGTACGCGGTTGACGATTTTTCGATCCAGGCCAAAGCTGTTTTTGTACAGCTTCCCGTTTTCAAACATCGCCGAAGGCTTTCCATCGGTGATCATGAAAATCTGTTTATTGGTGTGCTTCCTGCGCTGTAAAGTATGGCGTGCGAGCTGTAGCCCCGCCTGTGTATTGGTGTGATAGGGTCCGACTTTCAGATAGGGAAGTTCGTCGATACTCACCGGCCAAACATCATTTCCGAAGGCTACGATATCCAATGAATCCTTACTGTAGGATGATAAAATGAGTTCTGAGAGCGCCATCGCAACTTTCTTTGCCGGAGTGATACGATCCTCGCCGTAAAGTACCATTGAATGGCTGAGATCGATCATCAGTACTGTTGCAACGGAGGTTTGGTGGTCGGTTTCGTGCACCTCAAGATCATCTTCAGAAAGAGACAAATGATCCGGCCCCGAATGCTTCAGCGCGTTTAGCAGCGTAGCCGTGTTATCGATATGATGAATATCATCCCCAAACTGCCATTTTCTGGTGTCCGATTCACGCTCGTTGCCCTTGCCTGAGTAATTCGTTTTGTGCTGACCAGATTTACCCTTATCCAGGTTTTTGAAGATTTCATCAAGCGCGTGTCGCCGAAGCTGCAGTTCCGTTTTTTTGGTGATCACAACCTCAACCGTGTCGGGATCATACTTGATAAATCCGCGCTCCTCCAGTTCACGAATAAACTCGGCGATGCTATAATCCTCCTCAGCCTCTGTGAGTTTGTACTCCTTATCAAGTTCGGTGAGCCACTTTAGAGCCTGAGAGACATCCCCGCTGCTGATGTATAGCAGTTCCCGGAACAGATCCATCAGCCGGTCGAATACCGGTTTGTCACTGTTACTGTTGAACCTGTCACTCCATTTCTGGTACAGAAAGCGCATTTAAGTCGGGATAAATTTGTGTGTTGGGGTATGTATATGTTGGTAACAGCGTGATCCGAAAAATCATTCTTTAGACAAAAAGACTACTGTAATTCTTATTTTCACCGGATGATGAACGAACCAAACGATCTTTTCGAAAAAAAACTATGGCAGGAGGGGTATAAATCCGTAATGGGACTGGATGAAGTAGGGAGAGGATGTCTTGCCGGTCCCGTAGTTGCTGCAGGCGTAATCCTGAATCCGGGAACAACCATCGAAGGCGTCACGGATTCCAAAGTGATAAAAACACATGCCAGAAGAGCTGAGTTAGCGGCTGAAATAAAAAATAATGCGCTGTGCTGGACGATAAAAGAGTGTAGTCCCGAAGAAATTGATGAGATTAACATCCTTCGCGCTTCGCTTATGGCGATGGAAAAATGTGTGAATGCTTCCGATACGCATCCCGATTATTTGCTGATAGACGGCAATAAATATTTGCCCACGGTGATACCACATCAGTGTCTCATAAAGGGCGATATGCGCAGTATCTCGATCGGAGCGGCCTCGATTCTGGCGAAGGTGTACAGAGATGAGCTGATGCACGAGTTACACGATAAATATCCGCACTATGGCTGGAACACAAACGTGGGATACCCTACTAAAAAACACTACGAAGGGATTCGCAGTAAGGGAATTACGAGTCATCACCGGAAAAGCTTTAGGCTGAATGTGTGAGGAGTTACGAGGCGTAAATCGAGAAGTCTTTTTCGTAGTAGTAGAAATTCAGGCAGATTCCGATCATAATCGAAAAGCTCAGGAAGGATGATCCACCGTAACTGAGGAA
>PXAI01000107.1 GCA_003567135.1 Balneolia bacterium
AGCAACGTGATCGCGGCTTCAAACATCGAGCTTTTTGGCGGAACCATCCGCACCGGCCTGGAAGAAATTCAGCTTAAAGCCGACGCCCGGGAATACTTTGCGCAGGATCTGGAAAGGATCGTAGTTCGGACTACCGAAGACGGCGGAAGAGTGCGTCTCGGGGATATCGCGACGCTCACAAACCGGTTTGAAGAATCACCACAACGCCGATTTCTGAACGGAAACCCCGCGGTAAGCATCCGCGTGGATAACACGGCCGATGAGGATATTCTGGAAACCGTAAACTTTCTGCGAACCTACATCGAGGAGTTTAACGACGGCCGTGAAGATATCAGGGCGACGATCATCAGCGACCGCGCAGATGCCCTCGAAGAACGAATCCAGATTCTGGCCAACAACGCATGGCAGGGTGCATTGCTGGTTGTAATTGTACTGGGGATTTTCCTCAATTTCCGACTGGCGCTCTGGGTATCGCTACAAATCCCCGTTGCACTTTTAGGGATGATCATTTTTGCCGGACTATGGGGCATCACCATCAACCAGCTTTCCATGTTCGGGGTTATTCTGGTGCTCGGAATTCTGGTGGATTACGGCGTGGTGGTCTCCGAAAATATCTACCAGCATTTTGAACGCGGAAAAGATGCCATCAACGCCGCCATCGACGGAACCATGGAAATTGTGGCGCCGCTGATGCTCTCCTTCACCACCACCGTGGCCGCATTTTCTCTCTTCTTCTTCATTGACGGACGCCTCGGCGAGTTTTTCTCAGACATCTCGTTTGTGGTTATCGCATCCAACATTGTGGCGCTTCTCGTCGGATTTTTCCTGCTTCCGGCACTCATTGCGAATTCGAAATCTCTGCTCAAAACCAACGAACCAAACCGCTTTGAGCGCGCTTTCGACCGGATGTTCAAAAAAATCCTCAACTCTTTCTACGCACCTGCTCTCCGGTTTGGCCTGCGCTTCCCGTTTGTGGTGATTATCACCGTAATCGGCCTGTTTATTGTAACCTCCGGCGGATTCCGGAGCGGCGTAATTACCACCACGTTTTTCCCGAATATTGAGTTTGATGAAGTTTCCATCAGTCTGCGATTACCGGCCGGTACCAGCGACGACATCACCGAATCCATTCTGATTGAGATTGAGGAAGCCGTTTATCGCGTGGACGAGCGCCTTACCGAAGATGCAAACGGAAGCTCGCCGATCAGGTACGTTCAGCGGATTGTGGGACCACAGACCAACGAAGGAAGCCTTCAGGTAAACCTGGTTAGTCCTGAAAACCGGGATGTGCGCGCGTTCGCCATCGCTTCGCAGATCCGTGAGGAAACCGGTGACATCCCCGAGGCTGAAAACATCGCTTTTGGCGCCGGAGCGGCATTCGGTTCGCCGGTGTTCATCTCCATGATTCACCGCTACGACGACCTTGAGGAACTCCGTGAAGTCAAGAACCTGCTCGTCTCCCGGCTTAACGATGAAGAAAATATCATCGACGTGGTGGATAACGATCAGATTGGCCAGCGGGAACTGAATCTCCGGCTGAGACCTCAGGCGGAGTTACTCGGATTTACGCTGCGCGATATCACGGATCAGGTGCGCCAGGCGTTTTTCGGCATCGAGGCGCAGAGTTTGCAGCGGGGGGATGAAGAGGTGAAAGTCTGGGTTCGGTATGATGAATCCGGACGATCTTCTCCGTCTGATCTGGAAAATATGCGGATCACAGACCCTGATGGCGGAACCTATTTCCTCAGGGATCTGGCGGAAATCGAAGAGCGCGATACCGTGGTGCTGATCAATCGCAGAGATGCCCGGCGTGAAATAAGCGTTGAGGCCGATGTGGCTTCGCTCGATATCCCCGTACCGGCGGTGCTGGGGATGATCCGCTCGAATATCCTGCCTGAAATTCAGGAAAAGTATCCGTTTGTGGAATTCACCTTTGAGGGCCAGGCGCGCCAGTCGCAGGAAACCGCCGATTCCGCATCCCGCGCGGGTCCGGTCATCCTGCTGATCATGCTGTTTATGATTTTGCTCAACGGCCGCTCCGTCACGCAGGCGCTCGTTACGATCAGCATTTTACCGTTCATTATCATCGGCGTTGCCTGGGGGCACGTACTTTCAGGAATTCCGCTCAGCATTTTCTCATTTCTGGGGATCATCGCCCTGATCGGGATTTTGCTGAATAACATGTTTGTACTGCTGTCCAGTTTCAATGATAACCTGAAAGAAGGCCGCGGATTTGTCTCCTCGGTGTATCGCGCCGCACTTTCGAGGTTCAAGCCGATTATGCTTACGGCGATTACCACCGCCGCCGGACTTACCCCGCTTCTTCTCGGAACATCCATCGGCGCGCAGTTCCTGAAACCAACCGCCGTGACCGTATTTTACGGGCTGCTTTTCGGCACATTCCTCACCCTCGCGCTGGCGCCCTGCCTGCTGATCCTTGCGAACAACATTAAACGCGGCGCTATAGCGCTGACCGGCCGCGGATGGGTTTCAAAGGAGTCAGTTGAAAGAGCGCGCAAAGAACAAAAGAAAATTAAACTCCTGAAAGCAGAATCGAAATGAAAACCATCAACCAATACTCGAACACTGGATTTGACCTCCTGAAAAAAACGGTTTTTCACTTTTCAGGATGTCTGCTGATTACCGTGTTTCTCCTCACATTCGTTCAGGATTCTGTTGCGCAGTCTGATCAGCCGGACATTCAGGGCACTCTGACGCTGGAGGAGGCTTTTGAGATTGCGCTTCAGCAAAATCACGCCATCCGGATTGAGCGGCTGACCGCCGATCAGGCGCGGAACAACGTTACGCAGGGTAATGCGGGTCGATTACCTGTTCTCGACCTGACCGGAAGCGCCGAACTTTCGCGCGACAACACCGAACTTGAGCTCGCCAATTTCGATGATCCCGAAGCCGGAAACACGCGCATTTCGGTGGATGGTGCCCAAACGCGAAATTATCAGGCCGGAGTAAACCTCCGCTACACGCTTTTCGACGGATTTTCCGGACGCTTCCGCTACAGGCAGCTCCAGCAGTTTGATAAAACCGCGCAACTCGGAACGCGGGTAGTCATTGAACAAACCATGTTCGACGTGGCGCGCAGTTTTCTGGCGCTGCTCGAAGCAGAGGAACAGCTAAGTATCGAACGTGAAAATCTGGAGATTTCCGAGCTTCGCCTGCAAAGGACGCAGGATGCCCGTGAGTTCGGAACGGCGCGTCAGCTCGATATCCGGAATGCCGAGGTTAATGTGGGCAATGATCAGATCCGCGTGGAGCAGGCGCAAAACCGGCGTCAGGAAGCTTGGCGCAATTTACGTTTTCTTATGGGGATGGAAGACGTTCGTTCCGAAGAACTGCCCGGACTGGTGTACGATTACGCTACCGAAACCGAACTTCAGGCAGATGCACTTTTACAGTCAGCGCTGACGCAAAACGTGCGGATTGCACTATCCGAATCCGAGGTGAATCTCGCCGAAATTCAGCAGCGGCTTGAGGCGGGCAATCGCTTTCCCGAAATATCGCTTCAGGGAAGATACGGATGGCTTCAGCAGGAAAACGATGCCAACCAGCTTCGCTCCCTCGAGCAGACCGGATTCACCGCCTCCGTAAATCTGCGCTACACCCTTTTCGACGGATTTAACACGCGCCGCTCGGTCCAGAATGCGGCCATCGAGCGCCGCAGCCGCGAAGAAAACCGGGTTCAGGTCATGCGCAGCGTTGAGACGGATATCCTGAACGCCTATTCATCTTTCGCCACGCAGCAGCGAAACCTCGAAATCGCTGGAGCCACCGTTGAAGCCGCCGAGCTACAGTTCGAACAGGCACAGGAAGCCCGCCGCCAGGGACAGCTCTCCAGCATCGAACTCCGCGACACCCAGCTAAGCCTGTTATCAGCCCGTCTCCAGCAAAGTCAGATCGAGAATGATCTTCGGCTGAGAGAAATTGAATTGCTGATATTGAGCGGAGGATTGGGGTTTTGAGGGGATCGGATTAAACGCAAATTGTTTATAAACAATATCCTGTAGGGGCAGGGCATGCCCTGCCCCTACAGGATGCGTTTGAATTGGGTTTCAAAAAATCGCTGCAAATCCATGTTAGTGCTCCATGGTTTTACTTATCTTCATCCCAAACCCAACATTCCGACCCGCATTCCTTCATTCGCATGCGTACCAAAGCTTCTTTTCTTGGCAGTGCCGCCAGCTGGCTGATTCTGTTTATCGTGCTTGTGGTGGCGCCGCTGTATCTGGCGAGTGTGGGGCATCAGCACGAAAACCGCGGTTTCTGGATTGAGTTTGGGGTCGGACTCGGTTTTGTCGGTCTGGCGATGATGG
>PXAI01000268.1 GCA_003567135.1 Balneolia bacterium
CACTGCCGGAATAGTTTGTCTAATCTTTCCCATGACCGTATATTCAGGCGTTACTTATTCACTGTAATTATTTATTAAACCACCAATCACGGATGAGCGTTTTAGTTGGAAAAGATACCCGTCTTATTGTTCAGGGTTTTACGGGGAAGGAAGGCTCCTTTCATGCCTCTCAAATGATCGAATACGGCACCAATGTTGTCGGTGGCGTCACTCCGGGAAAAGGCGGGGAAAAACACCTCGACCGTCCGGTTTTTAACACCGTTGCGGATTCAGTTGAACAAGCAGGTGCGAATACCACCGTAATTTTTGTTCCGCCAGCATTCGCAGGAGATGCAATTATTGAAGCCGCCCTTGCCGGAATTAAAGTTATTATTTGTATTACCGAAGGAATTCCCGTTAAGGATATGATCGCGGCCAAGGCTGCGGTAGATCGTCACGGCGCTACGCTGATCGGGCCAAACTGCCCCGGCGTTATTACTCCCTGCGAAGCAAAAGTTGGTATTATGCCGGCTATGATTTTCACTCCGGGAAACATCGGGCTTATCTCCCGCTCCGGTACCCTTACCTATGAAGCAGTTGATCAGCTTACTAAAGCCGGTCTCGGCCAGAGCACCGCAATCGGAATTGGCGGCGACCCGGTTATCGGAACCACGCATACCGATGCCGTTAAGCTCTTCAACGAAGACCCTGATACCGAAGCGATCGTGCTGATTGGTGAAATCGGTGGCTCCGCTGAGGAAGAAGCCGCAGCCTATATCAAGGAAAATGTTAAGAAGCCTGTAGTGGCGTTTATCGCCGGACGCACCGCGCCTCCGGGACGCCGGATGGGGCACGCCGGAGCTATCGTTTCCGGTGGAAAAGGAACCGCCGAAGATAAAATGAAGGCACTTTCTGCAGCCGGAATCACCGTTTGTGAAAGCCCTGCCGTAATCGGCGAAACGATGAAGAAACTTCTGGGATAAGTTTCCATCACCAAAAATTCAAAAGGCTCCGCTTGATAATCAAACGGAGCCTTTTTTGTTTCAGGATCTCAGTCCTAAATTCAATTTATGTTGATTTCGATCACCATGAAAATGATCATGGCATAAATACATTGTCATTTTTTGCGGATACGCCGGCTGGGATAAAATGGATAAACTCAGGCTGTATTTTATTAATAAAATCAATTATTTAAATCCTCCCCCTTTTGAAGGGGGAATTTCTTCTGGATTTCTAAATCCTTAATTTTGAATTACTTCACCAACATCATTTTTCTGGAAAGCGCCGTTCCTCCTGCCACCAGCCTGTAAATATAAACGCCGCTGGACAGCCGGGAGGCATCAAAAGTAACAGAGTGCCTGCCGGTGTTTCGGACTTCATTTACGAGCGTGGCTACGCGCTGGCCGAGAACGTTATAGACGTTCAGGCTTACATCCACCGACTGCGGCAAATCGAAGTTTATCACCGTTACCGGATTGAATGGATTGGGATAGTTTTGCTCCAGGTTGATGCTGCGCGGCGTTTCAGTATCGTCATTTACGCTGACCGGAATGGAATCGCCGATGGAATAAATGACCGTTTGATACGGCCCGAGATTCTGATTCGTAATTCGGTTTCCCGCCTCGACCGGAACAAGCACTTCATCTCCCGTTATAAGATCGGTAAAAGGATAATTTCCGGGATCAACATCAATTCCGGGCACGCTGATTTCGATATTTTCTTTGGATGAAGATGATGTGTTGATCACCACAAGAAGCGCCTCATCCTCATATTGCCTTAGAAACGTGTATACTGCATCATCGCTGGTTCCGGCCAGATTGTACGCTCCTCTTCTGAGCGATGGATGTCCGTTCCTGATTGAAATCAGCGTTTTGTACCAGTTCAGCAGCGAATTCGGATCTTCTTCCTGAACCGCGACGTTTCGAATTTCAAAATCAGAATTCAGGTTGATCCACGGATTTCCGGTGGTAAATCCGGCGTTTGTACCATCGGTCCACTGCATCGGTGTGCGAATCTGCGGATCGGGCTTGGCGCCGGTCATCCCAATTTCCTCGCCGTAATAAATGAACGGCACGCCGGGAAGCGTAAGGTAAATCGAGGCCGCCGTTTTGGCCTGTTCCCAGTTGTTGTTCAACTCGTTCATCACCCGGTTCTGATCGTGATTGGTCAGAAACGTGGCGTACTGCATATACTCGTAGCTGTCGTACACTTTCTGCATGTGCGACGCCAGCTGCGTGGAGTTTCCGTTCCTCACCGTGTTCAGAATGGCATAGGAAAGATCAAATTCAAACGCCATATCCAGGCGGTCATTGGTCACGTAAGGGATGATCTGATCGGTGTTGGTCCATGCTTCGCCGACCGTTACCGCATCCGGATTTTGTTCCTTCACAAACTCGTTGAATTCGTGCCAGAATTCGAACGTCTCCTCGGTGTGCTCAAGCTGATCCCCATCCTCAAAAATATAGGTAACGGCGTCCAGCCTGAAGCCGTCCACGCCGATATCATTGAGCCAGAAACCGGCCGCGTCGAACATCTTATCCTTCACCTCCGGATTTTCAAAATTCAGGTCGGGCATCCCACCCCAGAACAATCCGTAATAATATTCGCCGCCCCACGGATGCCACACGCGCTGCCCCCAGGGACCATCATAACCGGGATCTTCGGACTTCCAGCGGTAGTAATCGCGGTATCCATCCACGTTGTTTCGTGAATTTATAAACCACTGATGATCTCTCGAGCTGTGATTCATCACAAAATCGATAATGACTTTGATACCGCGCTCGTGCGCCGCATCCAGAAATTCCTGAAAGTCGTTCATCGTGCCGTGATCGCTGTTTACGGAGTAGTAGTCGATCACGTCGTAGCCGTGGTAGCTGGGCGATTCGTGAATCGGCATCAGCCAGATGCCCGTAATACCAAGGCTCTCACCGGAATCGGGATCGCCGTCGTTGAGGTAATCGAGTTTTTCGGTCAATCCCTGGAAATCTCCTGTTCCGTCGCCTGAGCTGTCGAAAAAGCTCCTTACAAACACTTCATAAAAAACGGCGTCGTTCCACCAGTAGAGCTCCGTACTCTCCCTTTCCCTTACCTCAACCGCGTTTTCGATCGTAATTTCGTCGGAAAGATCTTCGTGGGATGCGATCAGGGTAACATCGTAAACGCCCGGCTCCTGATAGGTAACTACGGGATTTCGCTCTTTCGAAACCGAAGGGGTACCGCCCTCAAAATGCCACTCCCACTCCGTTACGAGTCCGCCGGACTGATCCCTAAACCAGACAGAGCCATTTGTGAATACAGATGTTGAAGTTGGGGAAAATGCCGCGATCGGCGGTCCGGTTGGCGGGAGCTCATCGTTGTACCAAACCAGAATTTCGTTATCTGATTCTTCGACAGTATAGTTCCGGTTCGGCCCTCCCCCCGGAAATTCTTCGTTGCCATCCCACACGCCGTCGATTCTGAATTTAAACGCGATGGAGCTGCCCGGCGTAAATCCATCAATGGTGACGGAGTAAATTTCGTCGCCGTTTTCGTCCTCAAGCACATGATCGGAGCCATCCCAGGAATTGAAATCACCGGCGACATCCACAAACTGATTTTCAGGATTAAAGTTACCCTCGCTGATCTGGTAACTCATATTGACATTAAACGTGACGGGAACGGATTGTGCCACAGCCTGCTGGATCGTAGCTATAAAGCTGATTAACACCAAAGAGATTAACAATCGAAACATGGAGAAGGGATATAAAACAATAATTTAGATTTTGTAAGCGCTTACAAAATACGGGTTAGGTTCGGGGATGACAATTCAAAAGATGTAAATGTGGTTTGTGGATGGGTGGGATTAACGAACCATGCCGTTTGTATGCCGTTTTATTCACCATTTGACCACGTGGGGTGCGTGGTGCCGTAGAGACGCAAAATTTTTGGAGACGCAAAATTTTGCGTCTCTACGTACGGATTTGGCATGTGGTACACGGGTGCGGCGAATCCACGTCATTGCCCAATTAACGCCATCATCCATTCACCCCAATTCCACCACATCCCCGACCCGGATTTTCTTATTCGCCCCCAATTCCAGCGTTGCGTTTTGGCCGAAATAGGCACCGTTTAAACCTTCGGGCTGATCAATCTTTGATAGGGTTCTGAGCGGCTCTTTTACGTTTCCGATTGTGCCGCTTTGCTGATCGACGGTGGTTACGCTGCATCGCTTGCAGGGTTTTCTGAGTCGAAAACCGAATTTTCCGTCTGATTACCGTATCTCTCTGATTCGGTTTTCGACAAACGGCCCGGTCCCGCTTATTACGATATTTGCGCGGAATCTCGACATCG
>PXAI01000066.1 GCA_003567135.1 Balneolia bacterium
GGAACGGGCGTGACTTCATCCTTCAAGAAGCCCGACTCGTGCGCCTTTGCCGCTTTATGATGCGAATCGAGCGCGAATTTATCCTGCGCTTCCCGGCTGACGCTGAACATGGCGGCCAGTTTGTCGCAGCTCTTTCCCATCGTATCGCCGGTGGAAAATTCTGCAATGGCCGGAAGTTCGGGCGCCAGATCCTTAAACCGGAAACCTTTCAGCAGTTTGAAATACTCCAGCGGCGACCGGTATTTCTGCGATTCAAGCAGTTTTCTGCGTAGCCGTTTCGAAAGGCGGATGGGGACATCGCTCATCGTCTCGGTTCCCCCGGCAATGGCCAGCGATCCGCTTCCGGCGCGAATCATATCCGCGCACTGGGCGATGGCAGCGTTGGCCGAAATACACGCCATAGTGACCGTATTCGCCGGAACGCTGTTCGGTATTCCAGCCCCAAGCGCGGCTTCGCGCGCCACGTTGGTCGTTCGGACTTCCTGAATGACGTTACCCATAACAACTCTGTCGGGCGAAGCGGGATCGATACCGGTTCGGGCAACCAGCGCCGAGATCGAATGCCGGGCCAGGTCGTAAGCCATCAGGTTTTTATACCCGGTGCCCGATTTCTGGAAGGGAGTCCGCGTGCCGTCGATAAAGACGACATCGTTATCGTTGAGCGAATCAAATTTTGCCATATTGAGCTGACTTAGATAATTGAATTGTACAAAGCGCAAGATTCCATAAAGTCAGCACATATTCAAGCATTTGATTAATAATTTTATTTTCACAAAAAATTGCTCTGCTATTGACAAAGGCATAGTGTGCGTCGTATATTTGAAGTCTTGCCAAACAAGGGTTGTTAGCTCAGTTGGTTTAGAGCACCTGCCTTACAAGCAGGGGGTCGGGGGTTCAAATCCCTCACAACCCACGTATTGAAAAAGCCGTTTATTTTAGAATAGACGGCTTTTTTTGTGATCTTACCTCATTCTGATCCGCGACAGAAAGAATCAATGGGAAAGACAATTGGGTCTTTATATGATTGTCGGGGACAACAGAAAATCACATCTCATTAAAAGAGAAGGTTGCACCTTCAGGCAGAGTTTCAATAAATCTGCTTAGCTTTTCTACAATTTCGTAATAGGCTTCTTCATTGGTTGCAAAAAAGTGAACCTTGTCATCGGAGGGAGTAATAGCCCTGATGCCTAAATTCAGAATTCCAATTTCAATCCATTCGTTGGGTCTTTCTGGAAACCACCAATCATAAATCATGACTAGTTCAACATTCTTTGTGTTGCACAAATTATGCATCCATTCTGGATTATCCCTGGTTAGGCGAAGTTTCAACGCTTCATGAGAGCCAAGTCCCCATAAGTCCAGAACATAATTGTCATTATTAAAAGAAACGTATCCAAGATCATTTACGGCGATCGGTTTGTTATAAAACTCAGTGGCAAAGCGATGCATTTGATATTGCTGCTGGTAAATATTATTCGACGCAAATGCTAATGTAAACTGGTCGTAAATATAGACAGGGCTCATTATGAAGGCAGCACCTGTTGTAAAAATTAAAACTTTAAAAAACGTGGCAAATTTATCCCTCGCGTTATTTATTAAACTGACTATCTGGGATGCATAAATGTAAATTGCAATCAGTATAATAAAGGCCAGAATGTATATTTCATATCTGTTATATCCACCATAGCTTCCGGCTGCATATTGAAGCATGATAGCAAGTATAGAAATAACTGAGAGCTTCTTTTTATCGATATCACGGCCATAAAAATAGTAATGAAGCAGAAACAGAGCTGTGCCCCCCAAAACGATACCCGGGCGATAATGCATCGAAAAGAGGAAATTCCATAATACGGAGCTGAATAACCCTCCTCCCTGCACGATATTTGACTTTGCTTCGACCGAACTCGGAAAAGAACCTAACTCCAGCGACATAAGGAAAACAGAGAAGCTTCCAAGAAGGGTGGTGATAAGAACAGAAGAAATTAGTACCTGCTTGTAGTGCCCCCTGGAAAAAAGGAACAGGATTGCGGGAATGGAAATGGCGAGACATTCGTATCGGATCAGCGGAGCAATAGTAATGGCGGCTATGAGCCATGACTTCACTTCTTTTGTTTCAATTTCGATGATCAGACCATGAGCGATAAGAAGCACCATCAAAACCTGAAAGGAGTGTTCCATGCCAATAAAAATGAGACCTACGGCATTTGTTGAAAGGATCAGCAAAATTACCAGTATGGACACAAATAAAGACTTTAACCGAAATGAATTAAGTTGAATTACCCGGTTCAAAAAAACGGTAAGAACATATACAGAAGCTGTTGCAAAAAAGATGTTAAGATACAGGGGAGAGTATACGTGAGCTCCAAAAATCGCAAGTATAAATGGCCACATAATGCTGGAGGATGGTGCTGATACCTCACCTGAGTTTATACCATAGTGCCCGTTCACGATATTTTCAGCAAGTGCCAGATGTATGTACGGATCATCGATCGTATATACGAACATGCCACTATTCAGTGATAAAATACGGTACAGGTGAATAAGGCAAACACTCAGCAAATAGCCGATTCCAATAAATACAGGCAGGTATTGATAAAGAATTTTTGATTTCACTGTAATGGGATTAGGTGGTCAGATGAATACTAATACACTATAAAACATAATCTATTTCTGCTATTATGAGAATAGATTTTTAGCCGAAAACCGCCCCGACTTAACCTTCTCAATCGAAGAATCAAGCCTATCCTGATTCTTCTTAGATGACATCTCGTGAATTGTTGTGTTTATGGAATTGAATTCAGATAGGGACATAATCACAACACCCTTCTCTTTTCCCCGGTTAATGATAATGGTATCGGCATCATCGATAACCCGGTCAAGATACTGGTCGACATCTTTTCGAAATTCGGATAAGGTAGTTGAAACCATAATTCAATTATTTTTATACATCTGTACGCAAATAATATAGCATTCATCATTTTTGACACAAAGCGCTCGTTGCAATAATTTCAGTTTATCCCACGACCTGGAGTTGACTTAGCCCCCCACACAAAAAAGCCGCCCGAATTGCTCCGGACGGCTCCTGCTGTCATTTTGTTTTTTTGGGTCAGGTTATCTGACTTCAAAATTGATGATAAAACGCTGGTTGCGCTGAATGACGACTAGTGACGCTACATCGCCTTCCTGAAGGTTGCTCATCACTTCGGCGAACTCGCGCGGGTTGGTTACCGGAACTCTGTTCACAGCGGTGATCAGGTGGCCTTCGCGCAGCCCCTGGCGGAACGGCGGGCTCTGCTGGTCGATTTCAGTGACGATAACGCCCTGAAGCTGCGGGCTGATTCTGTATCGCTCAGCACGCTCGCGGGTAAACTCGTTTACGGAAAACCCGAAACGGTCGCGGATACTTTCTTCCTCTGATTCCGTCATCTGATCATCCGGACGCTCGCCGAGCCTGATTTCGATGGTCTTAGTTGAGCCATCGCGCTGCACGAGCAGTCGTATTGTTGAGCCCGGGCTCCGGGAAGCAACGAGGTTTCTGAACTGGCGGCTGTCGCGGATGGTGGTTCCGTTTAGCTCCAGAACAACGTCATCCTGCTGGAGATCGCTGGCTGCGGCCGGGCTGTCGTCTTCAATCTGGGTGATAATTACGCCACGGTTTGGCTCCAGTCCGAGTCCGCGCGCCATCAGCTCGTCAACGGTCTGTGCGTTTACGCCGAGATACCCGCGCACCACACGACCCTCATTGATCAGCGACTCCATCACGTTTTGCGCCATATTAATCGGAATCGCAAAGCCAATGCCCTGAAAACCGCCCGAGCGGGATGCGATAGCAGTATTGATGCCGATTAGCTCGCCATCCAGGTTAATAAGCGGACCGCCGGAGTTGCCGGGGTTAATGGCGGCATCGGTCTGGATGAAATCCTCAAAATCCACGAGGTTGATGTTTGAGCGGCCTTTGGCGCTTACAATGCCGCTTGTAACGGTGTGCGCGAGGCTTTCGCTCAGCGGGCTTCCGATAGCGATTACCCACTCACCAACATTCAGGTCATCGCTGTTGCCCATGTTGAGGTACGGCATATTCACAGCGTTTACTTTCAGGACGGCAACATCGGTGCTCGCATCCGATCCGATCACTTCAGCTTCGAGCGTGGTACGATCCTGCAGGCGGATGGTGATCGTTTCCGCATTATTAATCACGTGATGATTGGTAAGAATGAGTCCGTCTGAAGAAACAATCACGCCGGATCCCTGTCCGCGCTGCTGAAATTCACGCTCGGGAGCTTCGCGCTGCGGGCGGCGGCCGAAGAACTCATCAAACATATCGAACGGATTGCGCTGCTGAACCCGCACGGTGCGCTCAGAAAAAACGGTAACGACAGCCGGGCTGCTGGATTCAGCCAGATCAACAAATGCGTTATTGATATCTCTCAACGAAGTAATCGGGCGTTCACTGGCCGGAGTGGTTACTGTTGCCGAAGCTTCCCCGTCATACTCCGGAGGATCCGTGAGTACTGATGAATTCGCAGCGAAAAATCCGAAAAGGTAAACCATCAGCGCGAGAGCAAAAGCCGCTGAAAATTTTGCCATAGAGTTGGTCATTGTTTGTTTTCCTCCAGTTAGTTGCCGGTATGGCAGTTAATGCAATTTTGAATGATAAAACTATCTGAGCGCGCGATTATTGCACGATCCAACGCGCTGATCAGCCCGCGAAATAACGTAGAATATGTATCGCTTTAGTATGCGATATCACAATTTTATTTTTAACCTTCAGTTAACGCTGTACTTCATATTTTGCTTTAAACCGCAATACCATTATCAGCATGAATACCAGAATAGAAACCTACCTGAATGAGCGCGCCGCAGAATTCGGCCTGATCGATGAAAACCGAAAAGAATCCCTGCGTCAACTGGCCGGATGGATTCGGGAAAAACGGGATTCCGGTTCCGATGCTCTGCTGTTGTTCATCTGTACACATAATTCCCGAAGAAGCCACCTGGCTCAGGTCTGGGGCAACGTTTGCGCTGAATTTGTCGGGTTAAGCCACGTCCAGACATTTTCAGGCGGAACAGAAGCTACTGCCTGCTATAAAAGTACCATCGCAGCCCTGAAAAGAGCAGGACTGGAGATCAGCACAGATCAGCCAAATGAAAAAAATCCGGTCTATAAAGTCAGGTTTAACGATGATCCGGATCAGGTTCTTGAATGCTATTCCAAAAAGTTCACTGATCAACCCAATCCTCAAAAAGCATTCTGCGCGGTTATGACCTGCTCCTCCGCCGATGAAGCGTGCCCGTTTGTGCCCGGCGCAGAAAAGCGGATTGCAACGCCATACACAGACCCGAAAGTCAGCGACGGCTCAGTAAAAGAAGACGAAACCTACGATGAACGCTGCCGGCAGATAGCCCGGGAGTTGCTATGGACGATGAGAGAAGCTCTTTGAATTGAATATTGATTACGGTCTATTTATTATGGGGCAGAAAAGAACAATTGCTGTTTCTTACGAGTAAAGCGCTCAACCACAATTCCCAGCGCCCCTGGCCCGTCATCCCGCAATCGGGTTGGATAGTGCAATGAAATCAATACGTTGTACGATATGGTGCGGCGGCCTTTTGGACGTCCCGACCCTTCGGGAGATCTTCCAGCGTCAATTATGGACAGATTTATTTGAGGCTTAAGATCGCCGCTCTAAATGGTACTTACTACTTTAAGTGTCACTATTTATGAGCAACACACGATCGAGCCTACAAACCTTTGGAATATCCCGCATATCGTGTAACTATCTATTTATAAACCACCTGGTAGTCCGATTGCGGGATGACACATGGGGCGACGATATTTGAATTCAAAAATCCGCGAAACCCGCAACTCTTCCATATGACACCGCCGCAAATATTTACGAGACGACGTGCCTGGGTCGCCGGTAAGCGTACTAAACGAACCCGCAACCCGCAACCCGCAACTCTTTAAAAACCTACCTTCTCCCGCTTCTCGTTCTTCGGATAAACTCATCGTTATCTACCTCGGGCCTTTTTGGGGCGTTGGCGACTTCAATCAGGGCGGCGTAAATGAGTTGTGCGCGTTTTTCAAGTAGATCAAAGGGGATTTTTTCAATAGTGTCACTTGGCTGGTGGTAATCGGCGTGGACGCCTGAGAAGAAAAATATGAAGGGGATTCCGAGCCGCCCGAAGTTCCAGTGATCGCTGCGGCGGTAAAACTGGTTGCGGTCGTCGAGATCGTTGTAAATCATATCCAGGTTGAGGTTTACGCTCTGGTGGTTTGCCACGTGCAGCAGGCTGTCCAACTTGGAGGAAATAATTTCGGCACCGATGATGTACACGTAATCGGTATCCTCCTCATCAATATACCGGTCGTCAATGCGGCCCATCATGTCGATGTTAAAATTGACGATCGTGTCCTCGATGGGAATAATCGGATTATCGGAGTAATAGCGCGATCCCAGAAGGCCGTGTTCCTCGGCGGCTACGTGCAGAAAAAGAATGCTGCGGTCGGGGCAGTGGCCGGCTTCTTTTGCTTTTTTGAACGTCTCGGCAAGAACGAGCGTCGTTACGGTTCCGCTGCCGTTGTCATCCGCGCCGTTGTAAATCATATCGCCGCTGGAATCCGGGCTATCGAGGCCCATGTGATCATAATGCGCTGAAATCACCAGCGTTTCATGCTTCAGCTCGGGATGACATCCCTCCAGAAGCCCCATCACGTTTTTTTCGGTAAAGGTGATTTCCTCTGTTTCCGGACTCAGCCTCAGGTAATAATCTGTATTCATGCCGGTAAACGAGTCGTGTATTTCAGCGACATCACGGCGAAATTCTTTCAGGGATTCGGTGGATGAAAGCCCGAGCAGACGCGTGGCCATTTCCGGACTCACCACTTTTATCGCAGCGTTAAACCGCCCGCGCGAACCGCCTTCAGGCAGACGGATGTTGCCGGGTGTATCCAGCAGCCGCACCATATCCGTTGCCGTGGATTCGTACTCCTGCTGATCGGTTGTGTTGATAATCAGCATTCCGCGCGCGCCGAGTGCAAACAGGTAGGCACGAATTCGCGCGTCGATCGACTGTGATTCAAAATCGAACTCGTCGGGCGCGTCAGCGAACATCATCACCCAGTTTCCGCGTACGGAAAGCGAATCTGAATGGGATATTTGGGATGTCTCCATGCCAAATCCGGCAAAAAGAACCTGGCCTTCGAGGTCGACATCACCGCCAAACATATTGTAAAAATCACCGGGATTTCCCGCCGAAACGGTCTGGCTCCAAACAGGATCACTCAGAACCGTATCCTGTTCCGAAATATCAAACAGATTATAGCTGATTTGCCGGGTGACTTTCCCCTCAAGCTCAAAATGCTGGAAATGGGTGCCGTCATCGCCGATGGGTTTCAGGCCGATGGCGCGGTATTCGTTATCCAGATATTCGGCGGCCATTTCGATGCCGGCCTGTCCGGTGCCGCGTCCCAGCAGTGAATCAGAAGCGATGATTTCAAGATGTTCGCGAAGCCGTTCGGCAGAAACGAGTTCATGGAAGTTCCAGAAATCAGAAAAACGGGAATCTTCAGCAGGAGGATCTTCGAAAGTCCGGGATTCTGCGAGAGGGGATGTGCTGAAAAAAAAGAATATAGTCAGAGCAGCGATTAGTCTGATCGGCATAAGGCGAAGGATATTAAGTTAAGCTATCAGTTAGCGGAAAGCAGTTCAGTGGCGCTGATGCGCGGTATATCAATATAAAATT
Organism: Balneolia bacterium; assembly: GCA_003567135.1. Taxonomy (GTDB): domain Bacteria; phylum Bacteroidota; class Rhodothermia; order Balneolales; family Cyclonatronaceae; genus PXAI01. Next base: position 7,747 of record PXAI01000066.1, read on the forward strand.
CAAAAACGTCATCATCCTCAATAAAGAGGTCAATCTGATTTTCTTTAATCAGTTCGAGAACGGATAAAAAGATTACAACGGCTACCGGACGTTTTCCTGATTCAAGGATCAGGTTCCGGAATGAAGTACGGCCGTTTTTTCGGAGATGTTTCAGGATGTAGTCGGATTGCTCTTCAACGCTCGTTTCCGGCTTATCAACCTGGTGATACACTTCTTCCGGATTCCGCCGGAGCAGCACATCGTGGATGGCGGTCATCAGATCGATGATGGTCACATCCCGCAGCGCCTCACCGTTTTCGGGGATGTTGACCGCATCCTCCTTGAAATTCCCCCTGTAATACTGAAGCGAGCTCTCTTTTTCCATTTCGCGGAAATCGGAACCCGTTTCTTTGTAGCGTTTGTACTCGAGAAGACTTTGTATCAGCTCGTACCGGGGATCATCCTCCGTAAGCTCATCGTCATCTTCCTGAACACGCGGCAGGAGCATCCGCGCTTTGATGGTCATAAGCGTGCCGGCCATCAGGATAAACTCACTGGCAATTTCGAGGTCCAGTTCTTCCATCACCTGAATGTATTCGATAAACTGGTCGGTGATGCGGGAAATAGAAATATCCCGGATGCTGATTTCATCCTGCTTAATAAAATAAAGCAGAAGATCCAGCGGGCCCTCGAAATTTTGCAGTGCTACGCGGTACATCAGGCTCCGGCTTTCTCCTTTCTCTGGCGGAACCAGTCAACCGTGTTTTTTAAACCTTCGCGAACTTCCCATTTCTGCTTCCAGCCCAGCACGTTCTGGATTTTGGTTACGTCGAGCACGCTTCTTTTTTGTTCGCCCGGCTTGGCCTCGGCGTGCGTTTGCGGCGTATCTGATCCGCAGTGATCTCTTAAATGCTGGAAAAGCTCCACCACATTTGTTTCGGTTGCGGTTCCGACGTTAAACGTGTCGTTTTTGTCATAATCCAGCGCGAGAATATTGGCCTGAACCACATCATCCACATGAACGTAGTCGCGGGTCTGGAGCCCGTCACCGTTGATGAAGCAATCCTGGCCGCGGAGCATCCGTTCTGTGAAAATGGCAACCACGCCTGCTTCGCCGTGCGCATTCTGGCGCGGGCCATACACGTTTCCGTAGCGAAGATTTACGTACTTGATGCCGTGCACGTCCGCATAAAAGCGAAGGTAGTGCTCGGAAACCAGTTTGGTAATGCCGTAAGGCGACATCGGGTTTCTGGGATGATCTTCATCCTGCGGACCGCCAAATTCAGGCTCACCGTAAATGGCTCCGCCCGTTGAGGAAAAAATTACTTTTTTGAGGCCGCCCTGGCGTCCCGCTTCGAGCAGGTTCAGCAGACCGATAATATTGATATCGGCATCAAACTTTGGATCGGCAACTGATTTGCGAACGTCCATCTGAGCCGCAAGGTGATACAGCGCCTCAAAGTTATGCGCTTTCCAGAGCCCTGTAAACTTGCTGTCGCGAATATCAAGCTGATGAAATACGGCTTTGTCTGGGATGTTGTGGCGAAAACCTCCGCTAAGATTGTCTGCAATGTGGACTTCGTGTCCTTTCTCAATGAGTTTATCGGCAACGTGCGAGCCGATGAATCCGGCGCCTCCGGTTACGAGTATTTTCATTCGTTCTTATTAGTATGAAATTGATGCATCCGGATGGATGATCAGGAAATAATTTATATCCTCAAATATAACTAAAAAGTCAGTGCTCAAAAATTGATCTCTAATGTTGTATCTTTAGCGATTAAATTGACCTAAGCCTGATCAGGCAAAGTAAAACGTTCTCATCCAAAACTTAAAATCGTGATACAACGTCCTCAAACCGTATATCTGGCGTTAACCGCTGTTCTGAATCTCGTATTTTTCTTCACACCTCTTTTTACGCACGCCCAGGCCGATCCCGGCGACTGGCTGTTCCCGATGCTTACCGTGGCGCTGGCTTTTTCCGGCGTGATTTCCGTCTACGCAATTTTCCTGTTTCAGCCGAAGAAAATTCCGACACAAATTAAGTGGACGCAATACGGTATGATATTTCAGGCGATCGGAGCCGGTACCGCCATTGCTGTGCTTTTTACCATCGGCAATCTTGGTTCACAGCACGTAGGTGAAATCAGCTCGGCCGGAATTCTGCTGATCGGATTCTTTCTGCAGTTTATGGCTGTTAACGGAATGAAAAAAGATAACCGTAAGCTCAAGTCGGTCGATCGTCTCAGGGACTAAAAATGTGCCGGTAATGAAATGAATCAGCAGGATCAGCCGGCTTTATGGAAGATTGTAGCGCTGCTCGCCATTGGGATGATCACGTTCGGGTTTGCTCCGATTTTGGTCAGGCTGGCAGAGGATATTCATCCGGTGATGCTGGTTGCAATCCGAACGGTTTCCGCCGCGCTTATTTTGTTGCCGTTCTGGCTCTGGAACAGATATTCCTGGGCGCGCGATACCACATGGTCGCCAAAAAATAACGGAAAGGCACTACTGGCGGGATCATTTCTCGGGCTGCATTTTATCTGCTGGACGGCCTCGCTTTTTTATACGTCCGTGGCGTCGGCATCGGTTCTGGTTACGATTCATCCGGTGATGCTCATTATAATAGAGTCGGCGTTTATGCGGGCAAAATTCCCCAAAATGACGTGGATTGGCGTTCTGGTGGCCTTTGCCGGTTCGGCTCTGCTGGGATTAACCGACCGCGATCCCTCAGCTACCTACTCTGATCCGGTTTTCGGGAATATCCTCGCATTCCTCGCGGCACTTCTATTTATAGGATATATTTTACTGAGCCAGGGGTTACGCAAGGAGGGAACCTGGCTCGAGTTTGTTTTTCGCGTTTATGCCGGCACGGCGATAATTTCCGTACTTGCCGTCGTAGTTTTTCAGATTCCGTGGTATGCCGGAGTTGCCGGCTGGGTATGCGGAATCGCACTGGCCATTGGCCCTCAGATCATTGGCCATGGTTCTGTTAATTATGCCGTTAAATTTGTACCGCCAACAATCCTCTCAACGCTGATCCTTTCCGAGCCGGTTTTCGCGACGATACTGGCGGTTCTCATTTTTGCAGAAATTCCGGGCGTAATTCAGAGTGCGGCGATGCTTATTATCATCACTGGAGTGATTACGGGCTGGTTTGGAAGAATGAAACGCACGAAAAAGTTTCGTAAGTAATTGAAATTATTGATCAAAAAACCGAGACGCCGTTTTTTTGACCCTTCAAATAATTAGAGTTTTTTAACAAAAAGTCGTCCAAATCTCATCCAGGAAAAAAAATAAAGTTTTTTGTAAGGAAAAGCGGTTCCGGTGATTGTATGTGCGTCAGACCGGTATGGGTTTTAAGGTATAGACTTGTTTTTTCAGGCTCCGTATCTTTTGAACAGATGATAAATGACAAACAATGATAGCACAAAATGTATGTCGTTAAGGCTTCCAGCGAAGCGGCGGCATACCAAAATGAAGATTAAACAAAAGACGAATTATCTAATTCAAATTTAAGATTAAACTGTAAGCCAGGGTATCGGCGACTCTCTCATTTATCTATCTCCAACCCTATTTCGACTCTGTAAAGAGCCCCTGGTATATCTAAACTTCAATTCTATGGAAACATCCAAGGAATATCGAAGGCACAGCTGTGCCGCTACAAAATTAACTCAATCCGCGTTTGCGGTTATTGCTTCTGCCTTTTTACTTACCGCAATTACCGGTTGTAATAAAGGCCACGAAACCGTCACAGAGATCAGAGACGGCGAGGACTCTATGAATGTGCTCGTTAAGGAGCCCGTCCAGCGCGACTGGGATGCCATTAAAAGCGAGGGCGTTTTGCGGGTGATCACGCGCTACAATTCCAATTCATACTTTCTGCACAGAGGTATTGAAAAGGGATTTGAGTACGAATTTGCCAAGGAATTTGCCCGTATTCACGGCCTCAGGCTTGAAATGGTGATTGCGCATGATACGCGTAATCATATAGATGTGCTGAACAGCGGCCAGGGTGATATCATCGCGGCAAATTATTCGATCACGCCGGAGCGCCAGAAGTACATCAACTTCTCTAAGCCTTATAATATCGTTGATCAGGTGCTGGTCGTTCGCGAGGGTTCCGGACACGAAAGACTGGGCAGGCAGGCGCTGGAGCGCGTAACGGTCAGCGTTCGCGAGGGAAGTTCGTATCACAAAACGCTTCGCAACCTTCAGCGGGAAGGAATGGATATAAAGCTGGGTATCCTGCCCAAGGTGTGGGATTCTGAGGCAATTTTGATGGCCGTATCTAACGGTACGATTGAGGCGACTATCGTTGATTCCAACCTGCTTTCAGCTTCCACGTCGTATATCAATGGAATTACGGGCGTGGTAAGCGTGCATGAGGGTGATGAGATTGCCTGGGGAATCAGGAAAAATGCCGGTGAGCTTCAGAAAAAACTGGATCAGTTTATGGGGCAGCATTTCCGCATCAGCGAGGTGGATGAGCAGCCGCGACGCTCCGCATTCCTGAATATCCTGCACAGGAGATATTTCGAAAACAGGCCGGTGGCGTATAATATCCGCAATATTTCGCTTTCCGGTACGGGCTACGAAGGCGTGCTTTCACCCTGGGATGAGCTCGTGATTCCGCTGGCCGATTCTGCCGGCGTCGACTGGAAACTGGTGATCGCCATTATGGCGCAGGAATCCCGGTTCGACCCGTATGCAAAAAGCTGGATGGGCGCCGTGGGCCTGATGCAGATTATGCCAAGATTTTCTCAGGTGGAAACCGAGGAATTGCTTTTTGATCCCAAGATAAATATTCGCGAGGGAATCAGGTTCATCAAAAAGCACCTGGATCATTATTCATACCTGGATAGCGACGAGCAAATCCGTTTTGCGCTTGCAAGCTACAATGCCGGAATGGGCCACGTTGCGGATGCCAGAAGGCTTTCCATCGACAGAAACCGTGATCCCAACAAATGGGAAAACGTGGAGGATGCGCTTCTGAAACTGATGCGTCCGCACTACTATCAGCATGCGCGCCATGGCTATGTGCGGGGAACAGAAACGGTAAACTACGTTTCAAACATCACCAACAGATACAATATGTATCAGACGCTCTGGGCGCTGGTTAATGAAGATCCGCTGCGCGAGCATCGCGATCTCTCGATGATGCCGGCAAGTATGCGTCCATGATCAGCGAAACTGCTACACGTTTCTTTGTAAAAGTAGCATGGTGAGATCATCGCCGTAGTCGTTGTTGCAGAATTCGCGCACATCTTTGAGAATGTGCTGCATAATCTTCAGCGCCGACTCAGATTTGTGATTTGCGGAGAGTTCAGCAATTCGCTCCTCTCCGTACTCATTTTCCTCCTCATCCATCGCCTCGCTCACGCCATCGGTAAACATGGTGATGCAGTCGCCCTCGTTTAACTTCACGCTTCCCTGAACGTAGGGCATCATGGAAGGCAACGCACCCAGAAGCATGCCGCCGTCGGTAAGCAGTTCGGGCTCATCGGCATCTTTTCTGACAAGCACAGGGGGATTGTGCCCGGCATTGCAGTAGTAAAATGTATGATCTTCCAGATCGAGACATCCCCAGAAAAAGCTGATAAACTTGTCGCTGGGCGTATTTTTGTAGATGATGTCGTTAATTTTGCCGGTGCTCTGATCGAGCGGTAGATCCAGCGGAGCCAAAACCTGCAACATCGCCTGAAGATTGGCCATAAGCAGCGAGGCAGGAATTCCCTTTCCGGTGACATCAGCGATGGCGACGTAAAGATGGCGGTCATTCGGCCGGATGACATCGTAATAATCGCCGCCTACCTGACGCGAAGGCACGTTTGTTGCCGCAATATTGTAATCATCAGGTGCCGGAATCGGATTCGGGAACAGCGCGTTCTGAATGGTTCGCGCGATGTTCAGCTCCTCAGCAAGACGCTCTTTTTCAATCCGGGCTTCCAGCAGAAACGTTTTTTGTACCGAGAGAAAAGCAAGGCTACCGAGTGATGTCAGGTAATTAAAATCAGACTGTGAATACGCCTGCTTGTTGGCCCGTATGCCAATTCCAAGAATCGCCGTTTCATCCTGAAAACGAAGCGGAACCAGCGCGTGAATGTCATTTTCAGTGAGATAATCAATTTTCGGGCTGATTTCTTCTGTCAGCGTAACCTCGTCAGCAGCTGAAATCAGGCGTTTTTTATCTTCGGTTGAGATCAATCCTTTGAGTCCCTGCTGGATGATTACTTCCGGTTCGCCGTCCATATTCATCAGGAAAAAGAACTTTCGAATGAACATCTGGCCCATCAGGGAAAACTTGAACACGTTCAGAATCTGCGCGCGATCAACCATCGCATTGAATTCCCGGCTGATATCAAACAGCGTATTCAGCTCCTGTACTTTTCGGTCGAGTTCGCGGTTGGTATCCCGAAGCTTGCTTACCAGCATGGAGTTGGAGATGGCTACCGCAGAAATAATGACGAGATTTTCAATGAACTCAAGTTCGGCCGGAGCATATTCATTGTTGCCCACTTTAGGCCCTATACAGAGATAGCCAATATGGCTGGAGCTGGTGCGGATCGGGAAAACGTTGCACAATCCCTTTGAAACGAGGAAATCTGTGTTCAGGGCTTTGTCAATGTCGGCAGCTTTGTACCAGGCGTTTTCGGTGAACTGATCCGGTTTACCCATCAAAACAGACTGGCCTTTTTTAAGGCCGGTACTGCCTTTGGTTCCCGCAACGTAAAATGAATTCCCCTCGCGCAGCAGGATCAGTCCTTTAAGAGAGAGCAACTTCCCCATCGTGATGAGCAGCAGATTGTTCATCACAAAATCGGGATCATGCGATTCGATAAGCAGGCGGCTGGTATCCAGCAGGGTTTTCAGCTCAAAGCGGCTTCGGAGATTGTCTTTATTTTGCTTGTCGCTCAAACCATCTTTCATAGGGAAGGGGAGAAAAAATCAGCGTTTTTTGATCATTTTGATCTCATTATGAGCATTTTTTTGCGAATACTCAACCTTATCCATCAGTTTGCGGATAAGATAGACCCCAACGCCGCCCTTTTTTCGGTCTTTAATACGCTGCTCGACATCCGGCTCCTGATAGTTTTCAATACGGAAGGTATCGCCCGTATCCTGGATGGCAACCCAGAACTCGTTGCTGCGCATACCAACATTGATATACACCGTTTTGGAGTCGTCGAATTTGTACGCGTGTTTGATAACGTTGGTCATGGCTTCATCCACGGCAAGGCGGATACCTTCAACCTCGGCGGGCCCGAAACCGAATGAGCGGGCGTGATCGCACACAAAATCACGAGCTACAGACAGCTGGTCGGTGGAAGCCGGGACTTCAAGTTTATATGTAGGGCTTTTTGCCAATTAGAACGGGTTTAGTCGTTTTCGTTGAATTTGGCTACCGCTTCGGTTTCTTTTTCGAGGATATCATAAAGCGTTGGGAAACCAAGCAGGTCAAAAACGTTGTACACGCTCGGCTTCATTTCTGCGAGCTTGATGTCGCCGCCGAGTTCGCGAACATCTTCGATATACGCCATAAAAACGCCGAGTCCGGCACTGGAGATGTACTCAAGACTCGTGCAGTTGACGATAATTCGGTGTTCGTTTTGTCCAATAAGTCCGGTTATGGCCTCCTCAAGCGACGGTGCAGTGTGTGCGTCAAGTTCCCCGGAAATATCAAGAATTACGATATCGCCGTTTTTTCTGTTACTAATTTGGAATGTGCTCATTTATGTGAAGGCATATTGGTTCAGGTTGAAATTCAACGTAGATAATGTAGAACATTACCCGGATAAGGACAATATGTTTTAAACGGCCCGGATTTAGGTGAATAAAGGACAAAGGAATCCGGCTGTACGCAGAAAGAGAATGGCGGGTTTCAATACGTATGAAAAAAATAAGGCAGCATATGTATCAGATATGCTGCCCTAAACTATTCATCAAGAGAGACGCTACTTGAGCGCATCTAAATGTAACTAAAATTAGACTAACTCCAAAAAAAAATGTGTTAAACCAACTTTGTCTGATTTAATGATAAAATAATACGGAAAACAGGTGTAATCATTATACAGGACTGGCTTTTAGGGCGATTAGATGCCTTGCCAATGGGCTTTAAGTATATTGTATCCCGGAAAAAAGTTGTAAAACGCAAGCGCAGGAGTGGCATTTTGGGGGTTCGTTGTATTTCATTAAGAACCAGTGGTATCCAGCTAAGCAATAAGTGGTGTTTTGAGGAGTTGCGGGTTCCTGGTTGTCCATAATCAATAGACCGTAATCAATATTCAATTACGATGCCTGTAACCCGCAACCCGCAACTCTTCCGTATTCAAACAAAAAAACCTCCCAGACAATGCCCGGGAGGTTTTTTGAAAACTCTTCTGTCTGCTGTTTACTGAATTCCGATCAGTTCGACTTCGAAAATAAGGAGTGAGCCTGGCTGGATAACGCCGCCGGGAGGGTTGTTGCCGTAGCCGAGCTCGGAGGGGATGAACAGTTCGTATTTACCGCCGACCTGCATCAGCTGAAGGCCTTCGGTCCAGCCTGCGATTACCTGACCAACGGGGAAGGTGGCCGTCTGTCCGCGCTCTACGGAGCTGTCGAAAACCTCGCCATTTAGGAGGCGTCCGGTGTAGTGGACTTCAACAACGTCATCGGCAGTTGGGCTGGCGCCTGTTCCTTCTTCAATCACGCGGTACTGAAGGCCGGATTCGGTTACGTTTACATCTTCATTGAGCGCGTTCTCGGCAAGAAACTCGTTGGCTTCGGCGATGTTGGTTTCTGCTTCGCGGCCCATGCGCTCTTCGGCGTCAGCCATCAGCTGCTGCTGAAAACGCTGGATGAGTGCATCCATTTCTTCGTCGCTGATTTTTGCGTCGAGATCTTCAAGGGCAACCTTCATACCTGCCACAAAAGGCTCGATTTCGATGTCGTCGAGGCCGTTGCTTTTTGCGCCCATACCGTAAAAGTATCCAAGCGTATAGCCCACAGAATCGGCCATAGTGTTGAGTGCGGGATCACGGTCGAAGCCGGAGTTGTTACAACCGGAAAAGAAAAGTCCGGCACCTGCTGCAATAAACAGGGTAACTAAAATTGATTTCATATTGGAAAATTGGTTTGTCGTTATAATGCTAAACTTCAAAAGTTATGGCTTTTGAGGGTCTGTATCAAAGTTTAAATATTTTCAGATGCAGACTTAGCACCTCATTGTACAAATCTGCACTGCTCTTACCCGGATTATTCACGAAGCAGTAAATAATGCGACATAAGTAATAGATATATTTTAACTTAAAGTAAATATCTATTCTCTCAAATTTGGGTATATCAATAGACGGCGACTTTTTTTCGATGGCTGCGTTAAAGCTGATAAAATGTGCTCAGGGTACATCAGTACCCTTCCGCTCACTTTATCAGCTTCGCCTTGCCAGCGGAAAAAAATCTTGGTGAATAATCCGGGCTAAACACAATGGAACTTGAACGGTGCTCAGATACTTCTTTTATTACTGCCAATTGATAACCAAAATCTTAAAACAAGTTTTAGAAATTATGACATGGAGCGTTTATCTGGCCGGTGAGATTCATTCTGACTGGCGTACAAATATTATTAATGCCGTTAATGAGCGGAATCTGCCTTTCCTGTTTACCGGACCCGTTATAAATCACGCAAACAGCGATGACTGTGGTGTAAAGATTCTTGGGGAAGAGGAAAGTAACTTTTGGAAGGATCACAAGGGAGCCGGCGTAAATGCGATCCGTACACGCACGCTACTCAATAATGCGGATATCGTAGTGGTGCAGTTTGGCGAAAAATATCGTCAGTGGAACGCCGCTTTTGATGCAGGGTATGCGGCCGCGCTGGGCAAACCGCTGATAATCATTCATCCGGAAGAGTTCGATCACGCGCTGAAAGAAGTTGACCGAGCTGCATTAGCCGTGGCCAGAACGCCGGA
>PXAI01000287.1 GCA_003567135.1 Balneolia bacterium
ATTTTAATCCGAGCTCAATCTCTTCATCAGAAAACCCGCCTTCCGGCCCTATTGCCATCACACACGGCGAACTGAGATCAGGACCACCTTCCTCTTTATCTGCCTTCTCATGCGCAATCCAAACCGGATAAATCTTAAAATCATCGAGAAAATCGGAATAACTCATCTCTGTTATTTCGGGAAGATCGCACCGGAGTGACTGCTTCATTGCCGAAAGCGCCACATCCTTCAGCCGGTCTGCTCTTATCTTATCCCGATACGTTCTTGAGGTATGCAGCAGGCAGATTTTGTTCACACCAAGCTCGGTCAGCTTTTCAATCATCCACTCCAGGCGCTGACGCATTTTTACAAGTCCCACTCCTATAATCAGCTCCGGAAATGGCGCCTCCTGTCTCTCAGAATGATGTATCTCGAGCATCGCTCCTTTCTTACCCTGATGCCTTAGAATTCCGGTAAAACGGTTTCCCTCTCCGTCGGTTGCCGTAAGCTCATCGCCGTCATTTTTGCGGAGTACCTGACGAATGTGCCGCGCCTCCTCATCGGAGAACGTGCCTGTGCTTCCCGTTACGTTATCCGGTTCGAGATAAAAAAGATTCATCGCATTCAGGGATCAACTTCGATATAAACATCACCGGGAATAAACCGGACTTCACCGGTAACCATCATTTTATGCAGATAGGGATGGCACATTCCGCATCCGGTTCCGGCCTCGCCGTTATCGATGAGCTCATCGGCAGTCGTGTAGCCTTTTTCCTGTGCGATTTCCTTCAATGCCTCAAATGTTTTTCTCTGGCATACGCACATTTTAACCGTTTTTCGCCGTTCGTGACTCATCGTTACTTAAAATGTTTACTGAGCTTTAATTCCTGTCCCTGATAGTTGCTTGCCAGCTTGCTTCCGTACACAAATTCAGGAATATCTGTGTTGGCTTCGTAAATCATCCGGAAGAACGTTTGGCCGTCTTCCACTAAAAACGGCACATCATGCGACCGAACTTCGAGTACAGCGCGGGCTCCGGCATCGGTAACATCGCCGCCAAACCCGCTGTCAAAAAATCCTGCGTAATGCGTTCTTAATTCCCCGGAACCAGTGTCGTATGGAACCATTTCTCCGGCAAGGTGTCTCGGAATTCTACACCGTTCTTTCGACGCAAAAATATAGAAAGCCTCGGGCTCCAGAATCATATAATCATCCTGGCCCGCATAAATCGGATCCCAGAAATCGGAAACCTTGTAATGCCCCACTTTTTCGAGATCAATAAGATCTCTGTTTTTCTTGGCTTTGTATCCCACAACCCTGTCTTTCGTTCCGGTGAGATCAACGCTCATAAAAAGGCCGCCGTCGACTACGATTTTATCATCGGCGATGGGCTTTTTATCGTTGGAAAAAAGCAGCGTGTCGATACTGTGGGTTCGCAGGATTTCATCATCGTTCAGTTTCCCGTTTCCGTGCCTGACGCGAAGCTGATTCAGCCGCTGGCCGGTTCTGACACGCACAGGAAATGATTTTGGCACAACTTCCAGAAAAAGCGGTCCGTTATATCCGGGCGAAATTTCTTCAAAACGGTGGGAATAATCCGTGACCAGACGCGTAAAAATGTCGAGCCGCCCTGTGGTGCTTTTGGGGTTCGATTTGGCAGACAGCATCGACGATGAACTGAATCCAATCGTTTCACGGGATGATTTTTCGCCGGTAACCAGTTCTGCCATATTTGAAACCGGCAGATGCAAATTTTCCAGCAGCGGGATAATGTACGTACAGTTCGGCTCGAGCACAGCACCATTTTCAAGCGAAAACTCGTGCTGACAAAGTTTCTGGATTTTATCCGTAACGGTTTCGTTTTCGGGCAAAAACCCGCAGCGAACCCGGTAGGCGACTTTCCCCAGGCGAAGATCCACGCTGTTTGGCTGAAACTGATCTTCCTGAATCGGATAGTCTTTATCAGAACGGATCACACCAAAATGGTGCAAAACTCTGAGTTTCTGAATGGGTAAAATCCCCTTTTTGCGGAACTGTAGTGTCTGGTTCATTTATGGTTTTTCCCCGGCCATTTCATGTACTTTTTTCCACTCATGCTCGGTAACCGGCTGAATGGAAAGCCTGCTGCCCTTTTTAATGAGCATCATATCAGAGAGCGTCGGCTCGTTCTTAATATCATCTCTCAGAACGGGTTTATCAAATTTTTTGATCAGCTTTACGTCCACCAAAACCCAGCGCGGATTATCTTCCGTACTTTTTTCATCAAAATACTTGGAATCGGGATCGAACTGGCTGGGATCGGGATACGGCTCGCTTGCAATTTCCATCGTACCAACAATCGCCAGCGGTTTAGCATTAGAGTGATAGAAGAAAACGCGGTCGCCAACTTTCATATCATCACGCATAAAATTACGCGCCTGATAATTCCGGATTCCTTCCCAATATGTTGTCTGATTTTTCCGTGTCGCGAGGTCATCAATGCTGAATTCATCCGGCTCAGACTTCATCAGCCAATACTTATTCTTAGCCATTTATATCTGTTTAATAATTTCAAAAGACTTCTCCGGAACCAGCTTTTCCCGGCACCGGAAGCTCAGAACGAATATATCATTTTGACACCAAAAACCGAACCTTTTAGCGATAAATCGCCTTCCTCCTCGCCGAATATTTTTCGTTATTTAAGTTGCACGATACTCTACAAATTGATCATTTTGTCTCAGTTAAAAATCGCCCGATAATTTATTTAAACATCACTATGAACCTTTTTGGCAGGCTTTTCACGTTTTTAGTAATTCTTTTTTTCTGGGGATGCTCACCCGACAGCCCCGAAAATCTTCATACCGGATTTTTCGATGACCGGATTGAAGATCAAATAATTCTGGAGCAGAGACTTCTTGGGATGCATGAACCTGAGGTTTACAGAGAGCATCTTTACCAGCTGACGCTTGAACCGCACATTGCAGGAACTCCGGAAAGCGAGCGCGTTATCCGATATCTCGGGGATGTGATGTCTGCCGCAGGATTAACCGTGGATAATTACGATTACGACGTCTACCTCGCTCAGCCCGGCGAAGTTGAGATTGAAATCATCACTCCCGAGCAAATAACGCTGCCAAACCGTGAGCGGATTTATGAAGAAGATCCATATACCGCAGATGAGCGTCTGCTGCACGGCTGGAACGCCTATTCCGGTTCGGGAGAAGTCACCGCCGAAGTGGTCTACGCAAACTACGGACGTAAGGAAGATTTCAAAAAACTTCAGGAAATGGGCGTTTCTGTGGAAGGAAAAATCGTGATCGCACGTTACGGCGGCAACTTCAGAGGTTTTAAAGCTATGTATGCTGAACAGCATGACGCTGTTGGGCTTATCATGTACATCGATCCGGCAAACGGTGGGTTTTCTCAGGGGGATGTTTACCCCAATGGCCGGTTCGCCGATGACAGTGCCATTCAGCGCGGTTCCCTCCTCACGCTCGATTATTACGGTGATCCGCTCACTCCGTTTGAGCCCTCTCTTCCTCTGGATGGCGACGTTCAGGTCGACCGCCTCGATCCTTCCGAAGTTGATTTCCATACCATTCCGGTAGCGCCCGTCGGATACGGAGCAGCCAATGAAATCCTGAGCCGTATGGACGGCGATACCGTTCCCGCTGACTGGCAGGGCGGTTTTGAGTATGATTATGCCCTTACCGGCGGAAGCGGCCTCACCGTTCGCCTGATGGTTGATCAGCCTTTTGAAAATCAGCGCATTACCAACGTGATCGGTACGATAGAAGGATCTGAGTTTCCGGATGAATGGATAATTCTGGGTTCGCACCACGATGCATGGTCGCATGGCGCAACGGATCCGAACAGCGGAACAGCTATGTTGCTGACGCTTGCTGAATCACTCGGTGAACTGGTTCGCGAAGGCTATCGTCCGAAGCGCAGTATCATGATTGGCCACTGGGATGCCGAAGAGTTTATGCTGATTGGATCAAGCGAATGGGTGGAGCATTTGTATGATGAACTTCAGGCTTCGGCTATTCTGTATCTGAATGCGGATATGTCGGTTACGGGGCCCAACTTCCGGGCTTCATCTTCCCCATCCCTCAAAAAACCAATACTGGACGCGGCGAAAAGCGTAATGCATCCCGTTACCGGACAAAACCTGTTCCATTACTGGGCCGAACAAACCGAAACGAATCCTCCTGTACCGGGAAATCTTGGCGGTGGCTCCGATCACGTCCCGTTTTACATGCACGCCGGAATTCCATCGGCAGCCGTTGCCATATCCGGCTGGGTGCCCATCTATCACACCAGCTTTGATACGTTTCACTACTACGAAACGTTCATCGACGAACATTTCCACTACGGCCCGGCGCTTGCTGATGTGTATGGCCTCGTAGCTCTCCGGTTTGCGAATGCTGATATACTGCCATACGATATCGAAAGCTATGCAAAAGACATCATCCTGCATTTTGAAGGACTGTCAGACCGCGATTCAAAAAGCTATATGAAAGCATTTGACTCAGAAATTTTGCGTGATCTCGAAAATCAGGTAAATCAGTATCTCAATCTCAGAGATACCTATCTGGCTGAGTTCAGCTCTAACGGGGCAGCTCCTCTGGATGAAATCAATCGCCTGCTGATCGGCCTTGAACGAAACTTCCTGCACGAAGACGGCCTGCCGTTCAGCAAATGGCTGCGCTCGCTTTACGCCGCTCCCGATCCGTACAGTGGCTATGCTTCCTGGATGTTTCCTTCATACATGTACGCAATTGAGGAACAATTCAATGCTGATGATTTTAGCGAACTCCATGCTGTACATGAATATGCCATCGGAAATCTGATCAGTGACATGAGGCAAATAAATACACGGCTTTCAACTATGATCACTGATTAGGTTACACAATGCAAACTGATATAAACTTGCGTATTTTACAGAATATATCAACACGACTTATTGCAACCCAGTTGCATTTTGACTATATTTAGATATGAGCATTACTTACAAAAATATCTTACGTAAACACGGCCTGAAAGCCACATCAATACGTTTAAAGGTTTTTGAACTTCTCGCCTCTGAAGGTACGGCACTTTCGCATGCCGAAATTTCTTCTCGTCTTGGTGATAATGGAGTTGATAAAGTAACGTTATACCGAACACTTAATTCGTTTACAGAAAAAGGGCTCGCGCACAAAGTTGCTACTGAAGATCGAAACTGGCTTTATGCAATTTACGAGCGAGAACTTTACGACGATCTTCAACACGATCATGACCACGCTCACTTTGTTTGTGACGATTGCGATAAAATTTACTGTCTTCCTGTTCATCAAGGCGCATTGGAAATAAATGAAAATGAATCTATGGGCTTTAAAATTACTTCCAAGGAAATTCGTCTGCATGGAGTCTGCCCGGTCTGCCGTTAATATTTTTATGCAAAAAACTGCCGAAAATAATTTATTCTCACGAATCAGCATTTTCCTGTCCTCAATTTGTGTGATTCACTGCCTCAGCGTACCGTTTATTGTACTGCTGATACCAACTTTTGCTCAATTTATGTCAAATACGGTTGAAGCCGTATTGGTACTCTCTGTTGTTCCCCTTAGCGCGATTGGCTTTCTGCCAACCTGGAGAAAACACAAAAACTACAGTCTCCTCTACAAATATCTGCTGAGTATTACGGCACTTCTTACCGGGCAGTTTGTGCTGCATTCAAGCCACAGCAACCTGCTGAACGGTGGCATTTCTGATCCCCAGGTTTTACTTATGCTCGCCGGAGAGTGGATTTTACTTCTAGGCGGAGCTATCGGACTGGCGTACACCATCTACAAAAACAACAAGCACACACACGTGTGTAAAAATCCGCACCATCATCACTAAAACAGTGATCAGAGCCGGATTTTAATCCCTGATGATTTTCTCCGCATCCAGCACGTTCTGAACCGATCCCATCATCACGGAAATGGTCTGATCCAGAGCTTCGGGCTTCATATTAAGAATTCTTTTCGCCGAAGATGACGCCCTTCCTCCCGCCTGCTCAACCAGAAAAGCAAGCGGATTACACTGATACATCAACTTTAGTTTTCCTTTAGGATAGTACGTGCTTGCCGGGAACAAAAAAATACCGCCTTCAAGAAGCGTACGGTGTACATCCGCAACCAGGCTGCCAATATAACGGTACGAAATATTTCCATCACCCTGTTCTCCCCGCAGAATTGCGTAATATTTTTTCACCGCCTCATTCCATCCCTGATAATAGCTGGTATTCAGGCTGAATATATTTCCATTTTTCGGGATTTTGATATTCTCGATCGCCAGGAAAAACTCCCCGAGCGATTCATCCAGCGTAAAAAGATTTACGCCCAGTCCTTCGGTTGAAAATACGAGCATCACGCTTGAACCGTACATGATGTAACCGGAGGCAATTTGCTGTAATCCCGGCTGCAGAATATCCTTTTCAGAAGGTTCGGATCCCCGTTCGGTTACGCGGCGATATATGGAAAAGATCGTTCCAATTGAGGCGTTGATCTCAATGTTGAACGTCCCGTCAAGCGGATCAAGAATCACCACATACTGTCCGTTTTTATCCACCTGAAGCGGTTTTTCGGATTCCTCGGTTACGATCTGGTTGACAATCCCCGATCTGCGAAGCGCGAACGTCAATTGTTTCGAGGCAAAATTCTCGAGCCTGTCAATTCTTTCCTGCGGTGTTTCCTTGAATCCGGCGGGATTTTTAGGATCACGAATGATTGTCCGGTTAATTTCCTGGCCAATTATTTTTCCGGCAAGCGCCAGATCTCTCAATAGCTGTGATAAATCTCCGGTTGCCTCAGGAAACTGATTCTGTGTTTCAATGATAAATTCTTCGAGGGTAACTAACTCTTTCTTTACGATCTTACGCATAACAGCCTCATCATAGAAATTTCGAATTTTTGCAAATACTTATATCATAACCAATATAAAAAACGTTATGTGATAGTCATTAGAATTTTAGCCTTATTTTGTTAATTTACGGAAACCAAAATTGCATTCACGGTTATCACTTATTCGAAACACATAGTGTTGCCTCATCGTAGTCACTTACGTTCATCACAACTCCGGTATTTTTCAGAAATATCTAAAGACAGTGCCCCCTTAAAATCAGCGCTTAGCCTGATTTTTTTGATATTTCTGCTCATCATCCCACCTTTTGCTCACGAATCTGCCACTGCGCAGGATGCTGAGCTAAACCGGATTTCCACCGCAACGCGGGGCGACGGACTTGGATACGTAATCCGCTTTCATTTCTCAGCGGCGCCCGATTCATTTAAACTTTTGCAACCATCCGGCGAGTTGATTCAGGTTGCCGTTTACAAAAATGGCTTAAAACATGATGATGTTTCAGTAAATACCTACGAGCCGTTTACCGGAATAGAATCCGTGAAAATTCCGGGCGGAATTGGAACTGACATCAATCTTGAGCCCGGAAATAATTATCTGGCGCAGGCTTACATGGATGCCAACCGGCGAGATCTTCTTGTTGGTTTAACGCGAATCTCCTCCCGCGAAATGGAGCTCATCACCGACGGATTTAATCCCGTAAACTGGGCCGCACTTTATGTTCGTGATGAGGAGCCTGATCCGGCGCCCGATCCAGACGGCAGCTCGCTGGTTACACGAAGCGATACTCCTACAGGTTCAGATCCGCCCGATACCCTTTCAGCGCCCGAACTGGATGACATCCCCGAACCTGAGCCATTTGATGAAGACGAAGAATTCGATTCGGACCGCTTCTTCGCTGAAATTGACCGAAGCTCCATCAGGTTCAACACAATCATTATTGATCCCGGCCATGGCGGCAGAGATCCCGGTGCGCTCGGTGCGCGCGGCAGCCGTGAAAAAGATGTTGCGCTGGCTATTTCCAAAAAAGTTGGCGAATACATCAAAGAAAATCTTCCTGAGCTGAACGTGGTTTTTACGCGTTCTGACGACACCTTTATTTCTCTCGATGAGCGGGGCCGGATCGCTAACCGGAACCAGGGCGACCTCTTTGTTTCCATTCACGCCAATTCGCACCGGAATCGCCAGGCATTTGGCGCCGAGGTCTATTTTCTCGGACTTCACCGTACTCAGGATGCCTTCGAGGTGATGAAACGCGAGAACAGCGTGGTAATGCTTGAGGATGGAAATCAGCAGAATGTGGAGCTTTCCGAGGATCAGCTTTTGGTTTACGAGCTTACCAACAGTTCCAATATGGCCAGCAGCCAAATGCTTGCCGAGTTGATTGACCGCCAGTTTGCCGAACGCGCCAGAAGACGCTCACGCGGCGTAAAACAGGCCGGATTACAGGTTTTATGGCACGCCTCCATGCCCGGCGTTCTGGTTGAGGTAGGATTTATTTCGAATCCCGAGGAAGAGCGTTTTATGACCAGCGAATACGGCCAGGCCATTCTCGCATCCGCAATATTCAGAGCAATACGCGATTACAAAGAACTCGTGCAAAACAACAACAGAAACAGATAATTTTGATGAAACCTTTCGTTATTGGGGTGGCCGGTGGCTCCGGCTCAGGAAAAACAACGGTCGTAAATCACATCATCAGCACCGTTGGCGACAATAACCTCGTTCTGTTACAGCACGACTCCTATTACCGGGATATGCAGCACCTCGACTTTGAGGAACGCACGCGCCAAAATTACGATCATCCCTCCTCGCTTGAAACCGAGCTTCTGGTGCGCCACATTCAGGCGCTTCAAAAAGGATACAGTATCGATGTGCCGATCTACGACTTCAAGAATCACGTAAGGGCCGAGAAGTCCAGCAAATACACGCCAAAACCGATTATTCTTGTGGATGGCATCCTGATTTTCTACGAAAAAGAACTCCGCGATCTTATGGATATCAAAATTTTTGTGGATACGGATGACGACCTCAGGCTGCTGCGAAGGCTCAAAAGAGACCTCAACGAGCGCGGCCGTGATGTTGACAGCGTGCTTTTTCAGTATGAGAAATTCGTGCGCCCGATGCACCTGGAATTTGTTGAGCCATCCAAGCGTTATGCCGATATCATGATTCCGCACGGTGGAGAAAACAAAGCAGCGCTGGAAATTGTAAATGCCTTTATTTCCGATAAAATCTCCGGCATTCTTATGAACGACAAAGAGTGATTTCTTTACCTTCCGCTCCCCGAACAACTTTTCCGTGATAAACACGGTATCACATCAAATTATTTCAACCGATTTTCCTGAACCGATTCGAAGAGTCGGTTTTTATTTTTATGAGTCAGCTCTCTTTTTATAAAAAAATCTGCGACGCGCTTCCGCTCAGCAACATCTCGCTTGAACTTAAGAATTCGCGTTCCGTCCAGCTGGATAACGCCTCCGGTTCCCTACAGTCTGTCATTACCGGCGAACTTGCCAAAACGTACAATAATATTGTCGTTATTTTTCCCGAGGATGATAAAAGCCTCTTTCTGGCCGGCGATCTGGAATCAATTGGCGTGCAGAATGTCCGCTATTTTCCGCCGTCAAACAACAAACCGTACAAATCGGTCAACGTCTCAGATTCCGCCACGCTGGTTCAGCGCTCCGAAGTTCTCGACGCCATCACCGGGAACAAGAAAAATATTCTGGTCACTTCCGCGCCATCAATCTGCGAAAAGCTGATCTCCCCGGCCGCATTTTCTGATTCGGTGATAACGCTTAAAAAAGGAATGTCAGTTCCTATTGATGATCTGCGCGATCAGCTTCTTTCGGCCGGATATCAGACCGTGGGATTCGTGGATACACCAGGTGAAATTGCATCACGCGGCGGAATTTTTGACATCTACCCTCTTGCCGGGGATTATCCCGTACGACTGGAGTTTTTCGGGGATGAGATCGAGTCTATCCGCCACTTTGATCCCGACTCTCAACGATCCATCTCCTTTCTGGATGAAACGCGCATCGTGCCAAATACGTCGTCTTTTCACGATACCAGCCGGAAATCCCTGCTGGAATATTTTTCGAAGGATACGCTCTACATCCTGCCCGATTTCAGCCTGACGCTCACACAGATTGACGAAATGTACAATCAGGCTGAGGCTACGTTTAAAGAAGTTTCCGATTCGCTTCCCGAAGATGGCGATCCGCTGCCTGAACCGGAAAAGTTGTTTACATCGTCCGTAGACATACAAAAGCTGATTCAGGAAAATCCCGTACTCTATGCCGGACACTCAGGAATCAGCAAAAACGAGGTAAACCGAATCGACGTCGGCGCTGAGCCTCAGCCGGTTTTCAACAGCTCCGTGAAGTTGCTTCGGGATGCCATCACCGAAAACAGCCACAACAACATCCGCACATGGATTCTCTGTGATAACACCGGCCAGCGCGACCGGTTTGATGAACTGCTCGGTGAACCATCCGCTGAGCTTGACTACGTGCTCACGGTCGAAACCCTGCACGAAGGATTTATCCTCAAAAAAGCCGGGATTGCTGTTTATACGGATCATCAGATTTTCAACCGGTACCACCGCCCGAACGTAAAAAAACGGAAGTATTCCGGGGGCATTTCTTTCAAGGAGCTGAAGGATCTGAACATCGGTGATTTTGTTGTTCACGTGGATTACGGTATCGGGAAATTTGCCGGATTCAGAAAGATCAAGGTAAAGAATACAGAGCAGGAAGTTGTTGTGCTTAAGTACAAGGGCGACAGCGTTCTGTATGTCAATATCTCAAGTTTATTCAAGATACAGAAGTACTCCGGTAAGGATGGTCACGCCCCGGCTGTTACAAAGCTGGGCGGAACGGAGTGGGCACGAAAAAAATCGAAAGCGAAGTCGAGAGTTAAAGACATTGCGCGGGAGCTCATCAAGCTTTACGCCAAACGAAAAGCGCAGAAAGCACACGCCTTTCCTCCCGACAACTACATGCAAACCGAAATGGAAGCCTCCTTTATTTATGAGGAAACGCCTGATCAGATGCAGGCCATTGAGGATGTAAAGCAGGATATGATGAAATCCGAGCCAATGGATCGACTGGTGTGCGGCGATGTCGGATTCGGGAAAACAGAAGTCGCCATCCGCGCAGCGTTCAAGGCGGTAAATGACGGCAAGCAGGTCGCCGTACTCGTTCCGACTACCATTTTGGCCGATCAGCACTGGAAAACGTTCAAAAGCCGCCTGGGACAGTTTCCGGTAAATATTGAGATGATGTCACGCTTCAGAACAACGGCTGAGATAAAAGAAATCACCAAAAAACTGAAAGAAGGCAAGGTGGATATCCTGATCGGCACGCACCGGATTACATCCAAAGACGTTGAGTTCAAGGATCTCGGACTGCTGGTTATCGACGAAGAGCAGCGTTTTGGCGTGGCAACCAAAGAGAAAATCAAACGATTCAGAGCCACGGTTGATGTGCTCACGCTCACGGCTACGCCTATCCCAAGAACGCTTCAGTTTTCTCTGATGCAGGCGCGTGATCTGAGCGTAATCAACACGCCACCGCCGAATCGCCAGCCGGTTCAAACGGATATCATCTACTTCGACAGCGCCAGAGTTCAGGATGCGATTGGCCAGGAATTATCGCGCGGCGGACAGGTTTTCTTTATCCACAACCGTGTGCAGACCATCGAAGAAGTTGCGGGGATGATCCGTAATTTGGTGCCGAACAGCAAAGTCAGATTCGCCCACGGCCAGATGAAAGGAAAAGAGCTGGAAAAGATTATTCTGGATTTCTACAGTCACAAATTCGACGTGCTGGTTTCCACCAATATCGTTGAAAATGGTATTGATATCGCGAATGCAAACACGATTCTGATTAATCAGGCGCATCAGTTTGGGCTCAGCGAGTTGCACCAGCTCAGAGGCCGCGTGGGCCGTTCAAACCGGAAAGCTTACTGCTACCTGATTGCTCCACCGTTTGATATGCTTTCGATGGAATCTCGAAAACGCCTGATGGCGCTCGTGGAGTTTTCCAATCTTGGCTCCGGATTCAACATTGCCATGCGCGATCTCGATATCCGCGGCGCGGGTGATATTCTTGGTGGAGAACAGAGCGGATTCATCAGTGATGTGGGGTTTGAGTTGTACACCAAAATTCTGAACGACGCCGTAAAAGAGCTCAAACAGGAAGAGTTCAGCGATATTTTTGATGATGTGCCCGTTGAAATTGAACTTCCCGAAACCGTTGTTGAGTTTGATCTGCCCGCCCTGCTTCCGGCATGGTATGTTCAGGATAACGTGGAGCGTCTGAATGTGTACCGCAAGCTCGCAGGCAGTAAGACCGAGGAAAACATCACCCAGTGGGCTGATGAAATTTCCGATCGTTTTGGCAAAATGCCTGAGGAAGCAAACAACCTCGTTGAAGCCACAAAAGTCAAACTGTTTGCAAGCCGCCTTTTTCTGAAGAAAGTTACCGTACGATCAGACAGAGTCTGGCTGATTTGTCCTGAAACTGAAACGGAAGCCGGAAAAGAGTTTTACGAAAAAGGCCTCATGCAGCAGGTCATTGCCAGAATTCAGTCGAATAATCACGAAGTAAACATCGTACAAAAATCAGACAGCATAAGAATTGTTGCCGGAGGTATTCCGGATATAAGCGCGGCCTCAGCATTTTTAAAAGATTTGAGTACGCTCAGTTCCGTGAATCAAAGCGAAAGTATTTTAGCGTGATTTCGGGATAAAACACGAATTGGTTTAACGTGCATTTGGAGATGGGAAATGAATCGTTTTTTTTCTCCGATTACACCCGTCCCCGTGTAGAGACGCAAAATTTTACGTCTCTACACGGGGGCATATTTTGGGTATATTTTATGGCACATCAAAACCCGAACCATTTACACGCCAATCCCGTTGTATGATTGAAACCCGAACCTAATTACGCCATATGAAGTTACCAGTACTATCCTTCCTGATTCTATTCTTCTTTTCTAACAACATCATGGCTCAAGATGTGAGCTACGAACTGGTGGAGCCGTTTCCTCAAATTCAGATCACTCAATTGCTTGGCCTTGAAACGCCGGAAAATGATAACGGGTATCTATATGCACTCAGCCAGCAGGGTCAGATTTTCCAGATTGATCCCAATGATCCCGATGCTTCGGCAGAAGTCTGGCTGGATATTTCAGGCCGGCTCGTCTCGGGCGGCGAACGCGGATTACTTGGCCTCGCCTTCCATCCTGATTTCGCAGAAAACGGTCTGTTTTACGTAAACTATACTGCGTCCTCTCCATTAAGAACCGTGGTTTCAGAATTTTCAGTAGGATCAGACGAAATGGGCGATCCGGATTCAGAAATCATCCTTCTTGAGTTTAATCAGCCTTTCAATAATCATAATGGCGGTCAAATTTCGTTCGGGCCGGACGGGTTTCTTTATATCGCATCGGGTGATGGCGGAAGCGGCGGCGATCCGCAGGGAAATTCACAGAATACGCAGAATCTGCTCGGTGCCATGCTCCGGATTGATGTCGATAATCCCGACGACGGCCTGAATTACGGAATCCCAAGTGATAATCCTTTTTTAAATTCTGATGACGGCGCGGATGAAATCTTCGCATGGGGACTCCGGAATCCATGGAGATTCAGCTTTGACCGTGCGGAGGGCGATTTGTGGACGGGCGATGTTGGTCAGAATGCCTGGGAAGCGATTCACATTGTTGAAAACGGCCTGAATTACGGCTGGGCAATTATTGAGGGATCCAACTGCTATCCGCCGGGATCAAGCTGCGATACCGAAGGCCTTGAAATGCCGGTTTTTGAATATGACCACTCTGAAGGCGATCGCTCGATAACGGGTGGATACGTGTACCGCGGAGAGGCTAATCCATCGCTTGACGGCATGTATATTTACGGGGATTACATCTCCGGGAGAATCTGGGCACTGGATTACGACAAGGATAGTGGCGAAGTCATTTCCAATACCGAGCTGATCAACACACCGTTCTTTATTTCTTCTTTTGGAGAGGATGCCAACGGTGAAATTTACGTACTTGCCTACAATACAGGCCGGATTTACCGATTCGAAGCCGAAGTAGAAACGCCTGAAATTCCTGACAGTCCTGAGATTACATCCCCAATGAATAATGAAACGGTTAACCCGGAGCATCAGGTTGAGTGGACTGAAGTTGATGACGCCGACTTATACAGTGTTCAAATTGCTTTATCAGAAGATTTCGAAACCATTGCTTTTGAGGAAACGCTGGAATCCACTTCTGTAACAGTTCTGCTCGATGAGGGCACTTATTTTGTACAAGTTAATGCTGTAAATGAAGCGGGAGCCGGAGAGTTTTCCAATATAATCAGTTATCAGGTTGAATCACCGGTTTCTGTAGATCCGGACGCTGAGCTTCCCGGCGAATTCAGCATTACGAACGCATATCCAAATCCATTTAACCCCTCTTCACAGATCACGTTTGATCTGCCGGAAAGCGGTCATGTCAAGATTGAGGTATTCAGTATAGACGGCCAGCATGTGAGCACACTTGCAAATCAGCGCTTTTCTTCCGGCTCGCATACCATTACATTTGATGCAACGGGACTCTCATCGGGTATTTACCTCGTTCGCGGAGTTCACAACGATACGCAGGATGTGAAACGCATCACATTCGTGAAATAACTCAAGGTAACGTTTATGGGATTTTTTGATTTCTTATCCGGATCAGGCTCACCTGAGGTTCAGGACTACTGGAACGTGCTTACTTCTGAGGAAGAAGCCGATAAAATTCTGGATGATACCTCAGGTTTGCACATCATCTATAAACACAGTTTCAGCTGCTCAATCTCTGTAATGAGCCACAGAAGCATTGAGCAGGTGATTCCGGAATTCACAGAAAAAGCCACATTCAGTTTTGTGGATGTGAAGAAAGACCGGCCTGTTTCGCAATACATCGCCAAAAAAACAGGTGTTCAGCATCAGTCCCCGCAAATAATTGTGCTGAGAAACGGTGAGGTTTTCTGGGAAGGCTCACACGGCAGCGTAACCGGAAAGGCGCTTAAGGAAATCTTTGATGAGCTGAGTTAACCTGTTATCATGAACAGGTTCTGTTACGTGGTGTGTAACAAATTAATACCAGATAATTCTTGTCCGATCTGATGAATTCCGGCGAGTATTTTCTCCGTTTGTTTCGATGATGGCTTCTTTGTTCCTGAAACATATTGAGAAAGCAACGTGGCGTTCATTCCTATTTTTTCAGCAAGAAATTTCGCATTGAGTACTTTATAATCTTTGAAGAACTGCTGAAAGTCAACTTCAAATCTGATATCATTCGGTCCTAATTTCTCATCTTCTTCTTCAAAGTAGAGTTCAGCTGCCTCATATGCATTGTTTATAAGTTCGGGAACTGATTTTCCGGTCGTAAAAATCGGATAGTCCTCTGCATACGCTGAAAAACCGGTGTCAGTTTTCTCAACCGTCATTATGATTTTCTTTTTTGCCATCGGCTTATAATTTAATTCCAGCGTCTATAAGAATTTTTTTTCCAATCCTTTACCCATTTCCTGATTCCCGTGATTCGGGAATATTATTATTCCTTTTTTCTTTGGGTGATGCATTTTCACGTGTGAGCCTTTTTTGAGAAACCGGATACCATCCGTCTTTAGTCAGAATTTTATAAAGTTTGCAGCATTTCATTCAGTTTCCCATTTCCAACGCATTTTAAAAGTAAACTATTATTTACTTTTTAGCAAGAATACTTCTTGTTAATGATCCGATTTAGAGGCCTGCCTCAGACCGCCTGAAGCTCATCTTCATCGCTCATCACATCGTTCCAGAAACGAATGCCGGCCATAACCAGACCGCGCGCAATGTAAATCGTGAATACGATAATCAGCCCGTACTGCTTCAGGAAAATAATAAGCAGCGCGTAAATGATGAACAGCCAGACTTTCAGCCTGTTTTGGCGCATGTAGGCTTTATTGAAGCGTGGAACTTTATCAAAAGGAAAGGTACTCACCATCAACAGGGAAAGCACGATTACGGCCGGAATAAGAACCGAATTCACACCGTAGGCAAAAATATCGAAGAAATCCGGCCGGGGATAAAACGTGAGGAAAAATGCGACCAGCATAATGGCCATCGCCGGAATGGGTAATCCCCTGAAATTATTCTGGCTCTCCTCTATCCGGGTTTCCACGTTGAAACGTGCCAGTCTTACGGCTCCGCAAAGCGGGGGAAGCGCGGCAACAATCAGCATGCCGATGGCATCCATTTCGGCGAAGGCGTAAACGTAAATCAGAAATCCGGGTGCGGCGCCGAATGAGACTACATCGCAGATTGAATCCAGCTCCATGCCGAATTCGCTGTCACCATTGGTAAGTCGCGCCATAAATCCGTCGAGGGCGTCGAATAATCCAGCAAAGACGATCAGCCAGGCGCCGTATACGAGCTGGCCTTCATATATCTGAATAATCGCCGCAAATCCGCAAAAGAGATTCATCAGGGTGAAAAAGCTTGGAACTACAACTCTCGGAAACGGCCTTTTGAATCGCTCCTTAATGCGCTGATTCGTTCTCGTTCCGAACGTGCGAAGCCTTCTTTTTTGCCTGATGTTTCTGCGCATAGTTATTCAATAACTCCCATAATCGACTCCACTGCGACAGTCCGGTCTCCTTCCCTAATCTGAAGCTTCACGTTTGCCGGAACCAGAATGTCCATTCTTGAGCCGAACTTCATCATCCCGAATTTTTGTCCGGCGGTGACCTTCTGGCCTTCTTCCAGGCTGTAAACAATCCGCCGCGCCACGTATCCCGTAATTTGCCGGAAAAGGATTTTCGTGCCGTTCTGATGCTTCACTCCAAACTCGGAGCGCTCATTAAGCTCGGACGCCTTCTCATGCCAGGCTACCAGATACTGACCAGGATAGTATTTCACATACTCAATATCACCGGCGATGGGCACATAGTTCACGTGCACATCAAGCGGCGACAGGAAAATACTGATTTGCCTGCACGGTCCTTTCAGATACTTATCATCATGCACGTCAATTATTTGAATCACTTTCCCGTCAGCGGGAGCGATCAGCAGATTGGCATCGGCGTTAGCCGGCGGCGTGCGCTTAGGCTCACGGAAGAAATAGAGCGTGAACAGAAAAGAAAGAATGGCAAGAGCTCCGAGGATATAACTAAAAATCCCCCCTGCCCAAAAACCAATTACGAAAAGTACCACACTGATTGCAGTAACGGTAAATACTACGGAATAACCTTCGCGGGCGATCATATTTAATTTACTATGTGACGCATTACATCGTTAAATGTAACAAAAATGAACAAACCTATTATCAAAATTAAACCAATTTGCTGCAATGCCATGCGGACTTTAACCGAGGGCTCGCGTCGCGTGATGGCTTCGTAAATCAGAAATACAACGTGACCACCATCAAGAACCGGAATTGGCAGCATATTCATAATGGCGAGCGTGATGCTCAGAAAAGCGACAATATTCCAGAATCCGCGCATACCTCCGCTGTCGGTAACGTCTCGGGTTACCGCCGCTATGGCGATAGGACCGCCGAGATTATCACGTGCTGAAATGGTGCCAGTGATCATCATCCCCACACCATTTACAATACTTTTTCCGGTATCCCAGGTTTGCGCAACACCACCTGTTACCGACGGCCAGAATCCCATACTCAG
>PXAI01000361.1 GCA_003567135.1 Balneolia bacterium
AGAAGACTACTCGTTCAGCGCCATCCTGCTTGACCTTACGTTACCCGACAAAAGCGGCGAGCAGCTGATCAACGCAATGGTAAACCTGACGACATCTGCGCCGATCATTGTGCTTACCGGCTATACGGACATGAGCTTCAGCGTGAAATCGCTCTCTCTTGGAGTTTCTGACTATCTTCTGAAGGATGAACTTTCCGCGGCATTTCTCTATAAAAGCATCGTTTTTAACATTGAGCGGCAGTCGTTTACGCAGGAAATCAAGGAGTCAGAAAAACGGTTTCGTAATCTCTTCCAGCTGAGTCCGCTGCCGATGTTTGTGTATGATAAGGAAACTCTGGCAATACAGGACGCGAACCAGGCCACGGTCGATTTTTACGGCTACAGCGAATCTGAGCTGAAAAACATGACGATCAAACAGCTCAGGCCGGCGGATTATCAGGAAAAAGAGCCTAAAAAGGATGTCGAAACCCGAAAACCGAATACGATAAACGCAGCCGGTATCTCTTTCCATCAGAAAAGAAACGGACAGATTGTGAACGTGGATCTGCGTATCAGCGATATTGAATTTAAAAACCGGGATGCCGGAATAGTTCTGGTTCACGACGTAACCGAGCAGCTCAGGCACATTTCAGCCATAGAAAAACAGAATAAAAAACTCCAGGAAATTGCCTGGATTCAGTCTCACGTGGTAAGAGCGCCGCTAACCCGGCTTATGTCGCTGGTGGAGTTATTCAGCAATTACGATGCAAGCGCCGGACTTTCAAGAGAAGAAGTACTCGAACATATAACCACATCTATGCATGAACTTGACGATATTATCCGGGACATCAGCAGCAAAACAGACCAAATAAACCTCAAGAAACCATGAATGTGAGAACAATCATCGTAGATGATGACAGTATTATTTTAATGCTTCACAGCAGACTGGTTATGAAAAGCGGCATGGATGAAAAACCGCTTAGCTACAGCAATGCTCCCGATGCGCTGGAGTACATTTACGGACCCGCCTCTGATGAAACCGACGCGGTGATTGTGTTGCTGGACATCAACATGCCGGGCATGAACGGCTGGGGGTTTCTGGATGAGCTACAGAAAAAAGAGCCGCCGGTTGAAGTGATTGTGGCTATGGCTACCTCATCAATCGATACTACCGACCGCAAACGGGCCGGCGAATACAAATTCGTGATAGACTACATCGACAAGCCGATTTCATTCGATAAACTGAACCGGATTAAAGAGAGCGAGAGAGCCGCGCCGTTTTTTAAGTAGTCAGCGCAGCCTGGCCGATACGGTAACCTCCACTTCGTCGCGCACGCGCACAAACAGAAACCGCGCCCGCGAAATACTGAAATCAGAATGAAGCAGAGTAAACGTTGCGCTTAAATTCCACTCTCCCCTGCTTCGCTGAATTTCGCCTTCAATCTCCACTTCGCGCGTAACATCCCGTATTGTAAACTCCCCCGTCGCCTTAACGTTATTTTCGGCATCTTCCTCCAGCAGATGAATATCCTGTATCACTCCTGAAAACACCGACTGGGGCCACTCTTCGGTTTTCAGATAATCCGAATGCATGTTGCGATCGCGCCGGCTGTTTCCGGTCGTCAGCGAAGCCATATTCACGGTGAATTTGAATTCGCCCGTCTCCGGATTTACAAAACCCCGGATTTCAGAAGTCTCCCCGTAGAACGTCTCAATCTGCGTGGTTCCACGGAAGCGCACTTCGCCTGCGGCAACTTCTGCGAGTACTTCAGGTTCCTCATCGCTGCGTTCCGGCTGCGGAGGAATCTCAAGCGTGTCAGCCGGCACTGCGAACAGAAAAGCGGATAAAATAAGGGACAGGATCATTGCTAAATTAACATTAGCCTTAGGTAAAGCGTTCTGGCGGATTTTTCAGAATCAGACATTCGTGTCAAATACCTTTATGCTCTTCCAGTTTGGCTTGAAACGCTGCACAAATTCCTGATGCACAGGATCTGCCTGATACGCAGCAAGGCTATTTTTATCCTTCAGGATGATATGCAGGCTCATGGCATAATTATTATCCACCACATCGCGCTCGATACCGGCCGGTGCCCCCGCCCAGATCTGATCCGCACCGCTGATCCGTGAAAGGTCGTTCAGGATCGAATTTCGCTGGTTTTCAATTTCAGCGGGATCGGCATCATCTTTAAAGTAAAAATAGACGGAGTGAAGTAAGGGCACTTGGGTTTGATTTGGTTTTTGTGAGATTTTCAGATGCAATATAATCTTTTGAGGGATTAGATTTTTTGGGGCAGATGCCCGGGCTGATGGAATCAATAGATTTGATTGCCGGAAAATCTAATTTACTGCAGAGTAGCGTGTCATTAAAATTGTGAATTGTGAATTCTTGAATTTTGAATTGGCTTCACTCCGCTACGGTTCTTAACGCCATTTTATCCTGTGCCGGATTTTTTTGATAAGAACAATCCATTTTAAAATCAAAAGTACTTTTCCTCCGAGGAATCGAAGGGAATTCGATCTTTCCATAAAAAACCAGCTACAGGTTTAATATATGCTCGTTTTTTGATCTGATTTCAAAACAAACTCCTTTTGTTGATTGCACGGACCATCTCATAAAGACGTGGTTATCCTTTGTGCGGATGCGCCGGTAGTCGCATCGACTCCAGGTAACCCACTATCTACCGAAGTTCTATTGATTCTAATGGTTAAATCCTCGTGCACAAGCCAATTTTGAATTTTGAATTTTTGAATTCTGAATTTTCTATGCGGTTTTAACGCCATTTTATCCAAGGCCGGATTTTATTTTGATAAGAACAATCCATTTTAAAAAAGTAGTCCGGGCAATCATGTAAGAGTAGAAAAAAATGAGTTGATTTGGGTGATAAACCTTTGAAAAATGATTACATTGTGGGGTTAACCGTGAAACATTCTGAGGTTTATGAACGAGCTGACTTACCAGAAAATTTGGAAACGCCGTGGTGCCGGGCGGTATGAGCTTCTGTCCGGTAAAACTGTTCACGTTGTGCATTCGGGTGCGCATAATCACGGGGATGGCCCTGATTTTTCGGGCGCGTGTGTTCAGCCTGAAAGCGGGCTGAGGCTGTTCGGAGATATTGAGCTGCACCTTCACGAGGAAGACTGGTACAGGCACGGGCATCACAACGATCCCGCGTACAACCGGGTATTGCTCCACATAGTGGCCGAAAGCGGTAAACGGCGGGCAATCCGAGAGGATGGCATCCCGGTTCCAACCGTTCTGTATCGTCCCGAGTATAATCGCCTGCAAAAGCAGGATCAGCCCATCTGCGCCCCGCACATCCATCTGATACGTCCGGGAATTGTTGAAGAGCAGTTTCAGCGGGCGCACCGCGAATATTTCGAGCGCAAAACCGAAGATATGCTCTCCCGGTATCCGCGCGGCAAAACGGTCTCCGATGGCTGGAAAACGATGCTGATTCTCTCGCTCGGAAACGCGCTGGGCATCTCCGCAAACCGCGAACCCCTGGAACAAATGGCGCGCTGGCTAACCGAACAGCTGCACCTGCAGCCCGGCTTATCCCCTGAGCAGCTTTTTGAGAACGCGTATTCCGTCTCCGGCCTCGGTTCAGGCACCGGCGGTGAAATTCTTCCGCGTCAGGCCTGGGATCTGAGCGGATGCAGGCCCGGCAACAAACCCGGTCAGAGGCTTCGCCAGCTTGTATCTATTACCCTGGCCGTAAACGAAACCCGGTTGTCATCCTTCTACCGCAGCCCTCTGGAAACATGGCGGCACATAACGGCGGCAGTTCCTGAAAAATCTCACCGCCTCGCGCTGATGTACACCCTCATATATCTGCCGTCGCTATATCTGCTCGGTAATCTGCTGGCGCACGATTCACTTAGAACCGGGAGCTACCACAAATGGCTGAACAGCAGCCTGAAGGCACCCAAAGCGGTAATTAATGAATTCAGGGATTCCGGGTTTCCGCTAACGCCGTCACTAACGGGCCTCGGCGGGGTTTACCAGCACCGGGAGTACTGCGGGCAAAACCGCTGTGAATCGTGCCTGATTGGAAAAAGGCTGCCAGGTCTGGGATGATTGATCACAATCACGAATCACTGTTGTGCGAGAAAAATCTGTTAAGTCGCTGAGCTCCAATTTTGAATTGTGAATCATTGGTGTCCGGAGAAAACTATATTTCCATCAAAACATTGGTATTGGATTCAATAAAGCTCGATTTTTGGTTTGATTCAAAATTGAACCCATGAAACTTAATGCCAGTATCAAGC
>PXAI01000004.1 GCA_003567135.1 Balneolia bacterium
CGTTGTTCGAGCAAATTTCTGAGTAGAACTAGAACTCATTAACCAGAAGCCCGGCCTAGCCGGTCTTCTGTTCATTTTGTTCAAAAAATATTGAACAAAGGGCCGCCTTCGGTTCCACTATCGCCAATCGCCCCCTCAGCAAAGAACTGCGAACCGAAAACCGTTAACTGAAAACTGAAAATACGGCTTCGCCGTCATGCTACAAATCAACTGCGAACGGTGAACCGAGAACTGGGAACCAGACCAAGAACAAGGGACCACGAACCCACAAAAAAACCTACGCCAAAATCCGGCCGTATAATCGTTTGGATGGACGGGATGGACAACCCTAGGCTTGGTTTTTGAGGCCAATCGCTTTGTTCAGGTGTAACAAACCCGTTTCAATGCGATTGTGCTTTCGATTAATGAAAGGCTCGCCCCCATCCGAAGTGACCAGAATTTGATGCGCGTCGGGATAAAGCGCCTGGAAAGCGGGAAAATGAGTCTCCCTGACCGACTTGAGCTTCCATTTGCACTCGATGGCGACAGGAGCCTCTCCCCGGCGCGCTAAAATAAAGTCGATCTCGCGTTTACGCTTATCGCGCCAGTAAAAGAGCGCGTCCTGCCCAAATGCAACACGCAGTTCATCGAGGACCAAATGCTCCCAAAGCAAGCCGTAATCCTCATGCCGCAGGTCCCGCCATCCGCGGGCATGACAGACGAAACCCGTATCGAAACCATACACCTTCGGCATGGATACAATCTCCTTCTGCGGATGACTGGAAAATGGACGCAGCACAGTCACCGCCCCCGTGGCCTCCAACACATTCAAATAGTTGGCCAGCGTCTGACGACTAGCCCCGCAAACCGAAGTCAGGCTGTTCAATTCACAGAGCTGACCACTCTGCACCAGGAGCAGTTCGAGCAAACGCATAAAAACCGTCCGCTTTTCGAGACGGAATAATTCCTGAATATCCCTAGCCCAGAAGGCATCCGTCCACTCGACGAAGTCTTTCTCCGGGAACGTCTCCGAAACCAGATTCTCCGGAAGACCTCCGTGGAACATTCTGGTCTTCAAGTCTGCCCCGAAAGCCGGCAACTCACGGTAAAGAACCGGAAGCAAGTGAAGCTGGCGCTTCCGCCCCGCCAAAGTGTCGCGAAAGCGATGGCTCGCGCTCAGGGTGGACGAGCCTGTGGCAAGCACGCGCAGATTCGGGAAATGATCGGCGGCAATCTTCAGAAGCTCCGATGGCTGCTCCACACGATGCACCTCATCAAAAATCAGGCGCGGGGCGCTCGCTTGATCGAGGAAACCCTCGGGATCCTCCTCGATCTGCCTTCTTACGCGGGGCAACTCACAATCGAAATAAGCGGCATCTGCAAGCTCCCGCGCCAAGGTGGTCTTCCCGATCCGACGGACACCGGTCAACCAGAGCACCGGACGCTCCTCCCAAGCCCGATTGATCGCCGACAACCAAAATCCTCTGTTTACCATATGCAAACAGAAATTACATTTAGGTTACTTAAATGCAAATGTTTTATCGATTATCGAATCGAGGTATCTCTGATTCATAGCTCAGGCAAAGTTAAGGTTGTCCCATCGCGCATTTTGCCCACCCATCGACCTTTGCGCTGGTGTCCGGGCACGGCCTCCAGAGCGGAGTCGGCCCAGTCCAACTTGAATTCTTGCGCCCAATGAACGCAGAGTCTTACGGCCTTAACCATGCGACAAGCCGAAATCGCTTTGGAAAGATACCCTGACCGCAATCGGCGCATCGTCTCCATGATTTGTCGGCTTTCCTCGACGCCTTCCGTCACACCGACCTCGCTTAACATTTCCAGTAGAGCCACTTCGGGTTGAGAGACCAGAGGACCCTCCGGTGCATCCGGTAGTCGACACACTCGCCCTTCAAAGGGAAGGGATACATCGAACAAATGGCGCACGTAAAATTGCACGTCAAAGCGCTCGCGTACCCAATCGGGTAACTGCGCTCGGCTTTCCCCCCATAGCCTCGTGACCTCGTTGAAAGCCAGATGATACATGTATCCATGGCGCGCCAATGCACTTTTGCCCGCGACATGCAGACCATCCAGTCGTCCTTCAAGGAAACGAAAGCTTGGATCCCGCTCCAACGGATCCCCCGCAAATTTATACACCCCCCGATCCAGACGCTCCAACCAACCCGAATGGACATACTTCGCCGCCAATGCATTCGAAACGCCAGCTTCACGCAATTGCTGACTGCTAAATGGCGCTCCGGCATCCAGCTTCTGCCTAAGTGTTTTGATTAGATTTCGCACTCGAAATAAACCCTTAGTTGATTTCGAGCGCATGAGTCAATGTAAAACCGCTACGCGCTTGGTTCCTCGTTCTTGGTTCGTAGAGCGCGATGCGCTCTGTTTTTCTGGCCAGCTCCCCGCTCCCAGCCCCCAGCCCTTCGCCCCAAGCTCCCAGCTCCCAGCTCCCCGCCCCAAGCTCCCAGCTCCCCGCTCCAAGCTCCCAGCTCCCCGCTCCTTAGTGCTCGGGGCTTGGCTTAGCGGAGAGTGCGTTTGAAGGTTAGAATTTTGCGGGAGAGTTCGGATAGTTGGGGGACTCAGCGCTGTTAGGGGTTGAAGATCGGGTGCTTGGGCAAGTCTGGGAAAAACTTCGGCAAAACCTTGCTTGATGGCATGACCACCACCCAGAGCGTCACGAAAATAATCTTCATATCTAAAAAGAACGAGCGATTCCGCTTATACCAAAGCTCGACCGCGCCTTTGTAGGGGGCGATCTCGCGGGCGTAAAAGGTATGATAGTCCTCCCCGCTTTCGTGGATGATCGTCTCTTCGTCCCGGAAGACGATCGACCCGATGCCGCTTAAGCCCGGCTGCACATCCTGAATCTCATCAAGGATTTCTTTCGGTATGTAGTCCCGGGTCTCTTTCGTCAGCGGACGCGGCCCGACCACACTCATATCACCGACGAAGATGTTCCACAGCTGTGGAATCTCGTTGAGCTTGGTTTTGCGGAGGAACCGTCCCATCGGCAGAACACGCGGATCGTTTTTCTGGGTAATCGTTCCCGTCCCGAGGCTCGGGCTGTCCTTGAGCATCGTAGCAAATTTCACCACGCCGAATGGCTTGCCGTTTCGCCCCACCCGCTTTTGGCGGTAGAAGATTTCCCCCTCCCCGGAAAAGCGCAGCAAGATCGCGAGCACGAGACCGATAGGGAGAAAGGCTAGCATAACTAAGCCGGATGAGATGATATCAAATAATCGTTTCATGAAAGTAATGGTATACGGGGAACGGTAAGTTCATTTTTTAACCGCTTATCACCCCTTATCAAACGCTTATCCACTGTGATACTGGAAATGCTGGGCACTATTGCCAGGATGAGAAATATAAGCGTGTCATTAGCGGTGATAAGCGGTCCCCGACGCAGTCGGGTTTCAATGGGGTTCAGGTATATACTCTTTGATAATGTAGCGTTTCCACTCCAATTGCTTCATCGGACCAAAATTAATCAAATAGCCAACTGCTTTTTTGGTGATGTGCATGTAGTTCAGCAGCTGCTGCTCATGTTCTGAAGTTAGCTCTTTGACTGCTTTTAGTTCAGCGAGAAGCTCTCCATAAACATGCAAATCCGGAATGTAGCGCTTGTTGAGCAAATGCCCCTTATAATAGACCTTCAGCTCAGCTTTAGTTTGATAAGGTATATTGCGCAGACCCAACTCCCATTCGAGGCTTTCCTGGTAAATCTCCTCCGAGAGTCCACCATTCAATTCACCGTGTACCTCAAAGGCTGCTCCCATCAAAGCATAACCTTCGATTCCCAAATACTCTTTATTTTCTTTCTTCATCATAAGCGTGTCATTAGCGGTGATAAGCGGTCTCCGACGCAGTCGGCCTTACCTGTTTGGTCGGTAAAGTAGATCTGTATTTTTTAACCGCTTATCACCCCTTATCACACGCTTATCCACTGTGATATTGGAAATGCTGGGTTCAATTGTTAAGATCAATAATTTGCGATGACTGCGACAACGTCGTACCTACATTCTAGAATCGAGGTATTTACCTTTTTCTTCGTGCGACAGTTCAGGGAGAAGGGAGAGATAAAGGTCGACGATTTTTGCTTTCTCCCACGGACCTTTGGACTCACGGATCGATTGAATGCCTGCCTCGAAACCCTCGAGCTTAGCGCTGACAAAGTGCGCTTGATTCTTGATCACCCCGATCCCGGTGAAAGTCTCCAGATCGAGGGTCTCATCCCCCATAAAAAATTCCTCAAA
>PXAI01000358.1 GCA_003567135.1 Balneolia bacterium
ATTTTTTCCAATCCCCATCATTTTTTCCAATCCCCATCATTTTTTCCAATTCCCCAATTATCTCCCGATACCCCTCCGGATCCGTATCGCCCTCCGTATTAAAAACCAACGCCGACCTCACCTCCCTCAACCATTCCGGCTTCTCTCCATCCGGCAAATTCTTCATCGTCAGCAACCCTGCCAATCCCGATGCACCCGACTCCCCTGAAACAATCGCCTTTCTCTTCCCGGATTTCGCAAAAATCCGCATCGCTTCTTTTGCGGATTCATCCGTTACGGTTATCACGCCATCGGCGCCCTCTCTGAGCACTTCCCACGCCAGCAACGACGGACGGCCGCAATTGAGCCCTGCCATAATTGTTTCGCCTGCATTTCTCGGAATTTCTGGTTTTCCGGCGATCAGCGATGCGGCAAATCCGTCTGACGTTACTGGCTCCACCACAACCAGCTTTGGCCGGTTTTTGCCATATTTTTTATGATAATACCACACCGCCGCCGCAGCCCAGCTTCCTACGCCGCTCTGTAACATCACCAGATCCGGACGCAATTTCTCCGATCCGTGAAGCGGCTTATCCGGCTGAGATTCGAGTTCCTCAAAATGGGTCAAATAACCCGCTTTCACATCCGTCGGAATGGACTCATAGCCCGGCCATGAGGTATCCTGAACCAAAACGTAGCCGTTGTTTTCTGCCGCCCGTTTCGCCGCGGCAACGGTGGCTTCGTAATTTCCGTCAATTACGTGAACCGTCGCTCCCTCATCTCTGATGCGCTCAATTCGGGCAGGCACAGTATTTCCCGGCATAAACACTTCCGCGCGCTGACCCATCATTTTCGCCGACCATGCCACCGATTTTCCGTGGTTACCGTCTGTTGCCGTGCAGAACGTTACCGGTTTTTGGGTACCGGGATTTCGTTGCAGCCAGCGGTGAATCGCCCAGGAAGCCCCGAGCGCCTTGAAGGCTTTAATCCCGAACCGGCCCGATTCATCTTTGCACCATACTTGATCCAGATTCAGTTTCGCGGCCACATCAGGAAGCGAAACGAGCGGCGCCGGTTCATATCCGGGAAGCGAGGCGTGCCATTCCAGCGGCTTTGCTTCTGAAAATGCTTTATGCACTTTCCACGATCTGAACGTAGAAGGGTCCGAATTTAAGTGAGGGTTTGAAATATATTCTGGCAATAAGCTCATGACGGCCTTTTTGTTATGATGTCCAAAATCAAATAATCCGCGATCTTCATGCCTTCTGATGTAAACCGAAGCGGATCATCCGGAAACATCAGGCCTTTTTGCCGTAAATGATCAATAAATTTGATCTGATTCTGACTGAGTTCGTAATCGTATCGGGAATTCAACTCTGCTTCTTTCACGCCTTCGCGGGTTCGCATTCCGGTCAGCAGGCGCTCCTCACCGAGCTGGTTCAGATTGAGCCATTCGGCTTCCGCCAGCTCCCACTTTTCTCCGGATTCCACAAATTCACTGAGCGACTTCACCAGGGGCAGCGGATCGGTTTCCATGTATTTTTTGAGGGATGGTTTCGTAAACCAGCGGCACGCTTTTTCCCGGTCATAATCCCACCAAAATGAGTGTGCCGATGGCCCCAGCCCCAGATAGTTTTTATGATACCAATACGCGCCGTTATGCTTCGATTCATGTCCCGGCTTCGCAAAATTCGAAACCTCATACCGCTCGATGCCGTGCCTGCGCAGTTCCTCAACAACCACGTCCATCTGAAGCGCCACTTCGTCATCCTCGGCAGGCTGAACCAGATTTTTCCTGACCATACTGCCCAGTCGCGTATTGGGCTCGACGGTTAACGTGTACGCCGAAATATGTGGCGGATCAAAACGCATCAGCTCTGCGATATCTTTCCGGACCGACTCCGCGGTTTGACCCGGATTTCCGTAAATGAGATCAGCCGTAAGACTTTTAAAACCAGCTTCTGAAATCATCCTGAGCGCATTTCTGGCCTCATCCGGTGTATGAGCCCGGTTCATGAATTTCAGGCGGTTTTCATCAAACGTCTGGATTCCGATACTCAGGCGATTTACTCCCGCATCTTTCCAGCTTTGCAGTTTTTCCTGGGTGATGTCATCCGGATTCACCTCCATCGTAATTTCGGCGTTTGTATCAACGGTGAAGCGATCGTGCAGTCTTTTGAGGATGGAAGACACCTCCTCAGAGCTCAGCCGCGATGGCGTGCCTCCTCCGATGTAGATCGTTTCAAAACGGGTATCCGAGAAAAAACTGTCCGAGGCGGCGTCAATTTCGCGCAACAGGCGATTCGTAAATCCAGCACGGTGTTTTTGGGATGTCTCGAAATAGAAATCGCAGTACGTGCAGGCCTGTTTACAAAATGGGATATGCAGGTAAATTCCTGCCATGAATACGAGTTTTAAATTTTCTATTTTCAGTGCTGATAACGTCTGGTGAGTAAATTTATCATCCGAATCTCACCGGCTGTAAATATAACGCAATTCCAAAAAAACTACCCCTTCGATGATCAGACGAATTATTTTCGCCCTCGTTTTAACAATCCTTTTTTCCTTCACTCTGCTTGCATCCTGCAGCGATAATGCAGAGGCTGATGACGATCTGCGAAACATGATCGGCCAAATGCTGATGGTTGGTTTTCGCGGATTTGAAGTGACCGAAACCGACCGGATTGTGGAAGATCTGACCCGGCGAAATCTGGGCGGCGTAATTCTGTTTGATTACGATGTTCCTTCTTCAACGCCGGAGCGAAATATCGAATCACCGGAGCAGGTCGCGCAGCTGGTTGCTGATCTGAAATCGTATAGTCAGACCCCGCTCCTTGTTGCGATTGATCAGGAAGGAGGCCGCGTAAGCCGGCTGAAAACGAGGTTCGGTTTTCCGGAAAATGTAAGTCATGAATATCTGGGTGAACTGAACAACGAGGATTCCACCCGCCACTATGCCGCCATCACCGCAGAGACGCTGAACAGTCTGGGAATCAACATCAACTTTGCGCCGGTTGTGGATGTGAACACTAATCCGGAAAATCCCGTAATCGGGCAGCTTGAGCGCAGTTTTTCCGGTGATCCGGCCGAAGTTACCCAGCATGCACGCTGGTTTATTGACGAGCATGTTTCTCACGGCGTATTCCCGACAGCGAAACACTTCCCGGGACACGGCAGCGCCTGGAACGATTCCCATTTCGGCATGGCAGACGTCACCGAAACCTGGGATGATCTCGAGCTGGATCCCTATCGCGATTTAATTGCTGAAGGCCGTTTGGAGCTGATCATGTCCGCCCATATTTTCAACGAAAACTGGGATGAGGAGCATCCCGCCACGCTCACGCCGCTCGTCATGACCGAAATGCTGCGCAACGAGCTGGGTTTTGAAGGCGTGCTCGTTTCAGACGATATGCAGATGGGCGCCATCACCGAATTCTACGGCCTCGAACAGGCCATCGAGCTCTCAATCAAAGCCGGCATCGACCTGCTGATATTCGCCAACAACTCCGTGTACGAACCCGACATCACCGAAAGAGCCATCGAAATCATCCATGATCTCGTGATTTCAGGCGAAATCCCCGAAGAAAGAATCCGCGAATCGTATGAGAGGATCACGCGGTTGAAGGGGAAGGTTTTGGATTGATTATTAAGGGGAAAGAGTGTTGCGGGGATGGAAGAGTTGCGGGTTACGGGTTTCGTCAGTTTTCGAATTCATTGCCTTTGCCCAATGGGGCGCCCGAAGCCAGTTCTGTGAACGACGATTCTAATCCAAATCCCCGTTTCAGGAAACAAACCTGACTGGTTTCAAAAACCAGTCAGGTTTTGGTTCTAAAGGCTAATCGATTGGATGCCATCAATATAGCTACCGGTAACCATCCGCGATTTTCACGATCACCTGTTTTGCCCGGCCCTTCGGCCACTGTCATAGGCATTGGCATCAACTAAACTCGGGCCATTTTATTACATCTTCATCACCCGGGTTTCGAGGCCTTGCTATCGCTGCGCCCTCTTCACCCGTCTACAGACGTGTTACTCCATCCGGAGCAAGTTCTGCGAACGGAGATTTCCTCCAAATCCGAAAAAATCTCAAATCACTAATCTCACGTCGCCGATCTGAAATCGATCTGCGCCTTACTGGCATGTATCACTGGCCACTTTACCGTCTATTATTACCAGGCATACGCGGCTGGTATATTCGAACGGGTCGCCTTCGAAGAGGACGAGGTCGGCGTCTTTGCCGGGTTCGAGGGAGCCA
>PXAI01000207.1 GCA_003567135.1 Balneolia bacterium
AGCCCCGCCGCATTCTACCCGATCATGACGAGCACATGGTTAATCCCACGCCCTCCCCTGACGGCCGCTACATCGCGTTCCGCACCTGGGCAATTGATGAGGAGCGCGGCTACAGTCAGGCAACAGTTGGCGTGATTGATACACGGAATAAATCCGTCA
Source organism: Balneolia bacterium (assembly GCA_003567135.1). GTDB lineage: Bacteria > Bacteroidota > Rhodothermia > Balneolales > Cyclonatronaceae > PXAI01. The sequence continues at coordinate 160 of PXAI01000207.1, forward strand.
GATTGCTTTCCGAAGATCTGGACCGGAGATTGGTCAACGTAAAATGGTCGCCCGACAGCCGGCATCTTTTTGCTTCCGGTGCCTCAAACGGCGGTTTCCCACTTTGGCGAATGCGCCCCAATCGTGCAGGAACCGAAAGACTGACTCCATACTCCGAAGGTATCCGCGATTACGATGTTTCGGCGAACAGAATGGTGAAAGTGGTTACCAAATCCAGCAATCCCTATGAACTTTACAGCGCCTCAGCCAGCGGCGAAAACGCTGCGCGGATTTCATCCCATAACTACTCCTGGATTCAGAACCGGATTGTGAGCAAACCCGAATACGGTATGTTCATGACTACTGACAGCCTTCAGATTGATTACTGGTACATGAAGCCGGCCGTAACCGAGCCGGGCGTGGCCTATCCTGCCGTACTTCAGATTCACGGCGGACCAAATGCCATGTGGGGTCCCGGCGAAGCAACAATGTGGCACGAATTTCAACTATTTGCGGCGCACGGTTTCGCGGTGGTGTACTCCAACCCAAGAGGTTCGGGCGGATACGGCTACGATTTCGAGCGCGCCAACCACCGCGACTGGGGCTACGGACCGATGAACGACGTACTCCAGTCTCTTGATCACGCTGCAGAAGCCGACTGGATTGACGCCGAAAACGTAACCGTCACGGGCGGGTCATACGGCGGATATCTTGTGGCTTATCTGATCGCGTTTGATCACCGATTCAGAGCGGCGGCGGCACAGCGCGGCGTGTATGATCTGGTAACGTTTTTCGGTGAAGGAAACGCGTGGCGGCTCGTTCCCGACCGTTTCGGCGGCTATCCGTGGGATGATGAAGCGCTTGAGGTTCTTCGTGCCGATTCGCCCTTTACCTACGTCGATCGGATCGAAACACCGCTTCTGATTTTGCACGCAGATAACGACCTTAGAACGGGTGTGAGCCAGAGTGAGATGATGTACCGCGCACTCAAGGTTAGAGAAAAAGACGTCGAATTTGCCCGCTATCGAAATGCGGGGCACGATATGAGCCGAATCGGTGATCCCGTTCAGCGCATGGATCGTATGCTGCGCATGATCGAATTTATGAAACGTTATACCGATTAATTTCCAACCAATCTATCTGACACCATGAAAAACCTGAACAGAATAGTACTTTTTACGGCTTTGGTTATGCTATGGGCAGCTTCGGCCGTCGCTCAAAACGACGACCTGAACATCCCCTACCAGATGCCGCCCGATGATGTAGCCGCCATCGTGGATGCACCGGCGACTCCCGGCGTAAGCCTGAGCCCGGACCGCTCCGTTATGGTTCTGATGGAACGTCCCGGCCTGCCGACGATCGAAGATCTGGCCCAGCCCGAACTACGTCTTGCCGGAATCCGGATCAACCCAAACACGTTTGGCGGAAGCCGCGGCAGCTATTTCACCGGTCTGCAAATTGTTGATATTGAAACGAATGAAGTACGTAATGTGGAGGGCCTTCCCGAAAACGCCCGCATCAACAACGTTTCATGGTCGCCTGACGGATATAGCTTTGCCTTCACGCACACAGCGGAAAACGGCATCGAGCTCTGGTTCGCCGATACGCAGCTGGCCCGTGCGCGCAGAATGGGCGGCGTGCATCTGAATGACGCGTTTTATGGCGCCTCATTTGTGTGGCATCCAAACGGCACCGGAATTTATGCACGGATTTTAGATGACCCGCGTCCTGAGGCTCCGGAAGCGCCACTTGCTCCTGCCGGACCTATCATCCAGGAAAACCTGGGGCGCTCAGCTCCGGCCAGAACCTATCAGGATCTGCTGCAAAATGCGCACGATGAAGAGCTTTTTGATCACTACTTCACTTCGCAGATCGTATTTATCAACTTTCGCGGCACCGCGACTTTTCTCGGAGAACCAGGCATTTTCAGAACCATTTCCCCTTCTCCGGACGGCGAATATCTGATGGTTTCGCGGGTTCAGCGTCCCTATTCATACACCGTACCGGCATTTCGTTTTCCGCTGAGAACAGAAATCTGGGATCAGGAAGGAAACAAAGTGCATCTTGCAGCAGATATTCCTCTTCAGGATGAAATTCCGATCGGATTTGGGGCGACATCAATTGGCCCGAGAAGCATTACCTGGCGAAATGACGCGCCGTCCACGCTGGTTTGGGTGGAAGCACAGGATGAGGGAAATCCACGCAAAGATGTGGAAATCCGTGATATCGTTTACCAGCTTGATGCCCCGTTTGATGGCGAAAAAAGCGAACTTGCCAAACTCAGCGACCGCTACGCCGGAATTATGTGGGGGGATGATGACCTCGCGCTTGTGATGGAGAGATGGTTCAGCACACGCAGCGAAAAAGTATGGCACGTTTCTCCGGGAAGTCCCGACCGCGAACAGCGTTTGGTGATGGAGCGGAATTTTGAGGATGTTTACAACGATCCGGGGAGTCCGCAAATGCGCGTGAATGAATCCGGTTTTTCAGTGCTGATGACCAGCGAAGACGGCGGCTCCATATTCCTGAGCGGCCAGGGCGCATCGCCGGATGGAAACTTCCCTTTTCTGGACAGATTTGAGCTCGCAAGCGGCGATACCGAGCGCCTCTGGCAAAGTGAATCGCCGTATTACGAACAGGTTGTGAGCCTGCTGGATGGTAACGCTGAGCGCATTATAACACGTCGTCAACAGACCGATGTTCCGCCGAATTTCTTCCTGCGTGACCTGAACAGCAACTCCATCAGCGCCATCACAGATTTTGAGCATCCGACTCCGGATTTAAAAGACGTTCACCGTGAACTGATCACATACGAGCGCGAAGACGGTCTGCCCATGAGCGGAGTGCTCTATCTGCCGCCGGGCTACGACAAAGAAAACGATGGTCCGCTGCCGATGGTAATCTGGGCATACCCGAGAGAATTCCGCAGCATGGATGCCGCGGGTCAGCGTTCTGATTCGCCCTACTCGTTTAACAACATCAGCTATTGGGGGCCGCAGTGGCTGGTTACGCAGGGCTACGCCGTATTAGCTAATGCAACCATGCCGATCGTTGGTGAGGGTGATAAAGAACCAAACGATACCTTCATCGAACAGCTGATCATGAACGCCGAAGCAGCCGTTAACGTGATGGCTGAACTTGGTGTGGGTGATCCTGACCGCGCAGCCATTGGCGGACACAGCTACGGCGCGTTTATGACGGCAAACCTGCTGGCTCACTCCGATATTTTCCGTGCCGGAATCGCCCGCAGCGGAGCATACAACCGCAGCCTGACGCCATTCGGATTCCAGCGCGAAGAACGCACCATCTGGGATGACACCGATCTTTATATCAGGATGTCGCCGTTTTTCCATGCGCATACCCTCACCACTCCAATTCTGTTTATTCACGGCGAAGCTGACAACAACTCGGGCACATTTCCCATGCAAAGCGAGCGGCTGTATCAGGCTATACAGGGTCTCGGCGGAACCGCGAGGCTTGTCATGCTGCCCCACGAAAGTCACGGTTACCGCGCCCGCGAATCGGTCATGCACATGCTCTGGGAAACTCTCAGCTGGTTGGATACCTATGTGAAATATGCGGAGGATGTGACAGCGGGAAGATGATGGGATTTTTGTGAATTTTTGAAATCCCGAATTCTTTATTTGATGGATTTTTGAATTAACAGATTCTTGAATTGATGGATCATTCAAATGATGGATACATCAATTGCCTCCAGCTCCAGCTTCAGCTGGAGGATACCAAGATTCATGAATTGCAAGAATTTCCTCCTGCCCTGAAGGAGGAAATTCTTGTTTGTTTGCTCCTCCATTGTCCTCCAGCTAAAGCTGGAGGCAATTGATTAGGCAATTCATTTTTCAAACCCATATTTCCTCATAATCTCCTCATACTCATCCTGAAAAGATTTCTTAGCATGATGTGCTTCCTGATTTTTGATGTATTGCCTCACTCTGTTAACTGCAGATTCAGAAACTGACATTGCCAAATATTCTTCCTGCCACCTGAATTTTTCTTTTGTGAGCTTATTTTTGTTGATCCAGTAGGATGAC
>PXAI01000002.1 GCA_003567135.1 Balneolia bacterium
CAGCGAATCAGCTGGCAGCGCGAAATGATCGTGGGAAGCAGCGCGTTCGGATTATCGGTCGTGAGCAGGAACATCAGGTTCGGCGGCGGCTCTTCCAGGATCTTCAGGAATGCGTTCGCCACCTCGGCTCGCATCGTTTCAATATTTGTAAGGATGATGACGTTCCGGTAGCCCTCATTTGGCCTCAGATACGCCTTCGGACGAATTTCATCCCGGAAATAATCGACCGAATAAAACGCGTTTTTATTGGCTCCGGACGTATCGGAATCAATAGTGGGGCGGAGGCTGAAATCGACGACATCATACGGATCGGCCGCAAGTAGCTTGGTGCGGTTCTGTAGTTCACTAAACGAAGCGCCGGAAGGTAACGGCAGAAAAAAATGGATATCAGGATGCGCCGCCCAGCCCGATTTTTTACTAAATGCTTTTCCGTGAAGATCAGAAAGGTTTTCGATTCCGTTGATTGCTTCGGCAAAGGAGAGCGCCAGCGCTTTTTTACCGCTTCCAACAGGTCCGGCGAAAAGATAGGCGTGGCTAAGCCTGCCGGAAGTGAGAATCCGCGAGAGCTGGAGGCGCGCCTGCTGCTGCCCGACCACACGACGGTTTCCTGGATCAAGACGGTCTTCAAGTTCAGCGTAGGGTAATTCAGTCATTCCAGACATATTCAAATAGTAAAACAGAAAGGGTGATGGTAACGCCGCAGTATCCCGTAAGTGCAAGCAGTTCTTCGCCGTTTTCGAAAAATCCTGCGCCGCCGAGCGTATTTCGCGTTGCGGTGGTCAGCAACATGATCAGCGGGAGCAGCAGCGGCAGGCAAAGTACGGTAAAAATCGATCCTTTGCGGGATGCTCTGGAAACCAGCGAGGCAATCAGCGTGGAGACGCTCGAAAATCCGATAGCGCCGAGAATGAGGATCAGTAAAAGAATGAATCCTCCTTCGGAAAAAGCGCCGGTAAGCAGAAAGAGCAGCGAAAATGTGAGCAGCGTTACGGCGGTTGTGAACAAAATATTGTAGATCAGTTTGCCGGTGTAAACGGGCAGGCCGGGCGTGTGGAGCCTCAGCAGGTCGAAGGTCTGTTTGTCGGTTTCCATAACAAACGAGCGGGAGAGGCTGGACATGGAAGCAAAAAGGATGATAATCCAGAGCAGGCCGCTGTAAATTTCGTCGCTCAGAATACGCGTATCCAGAGCAAAAAGCACCACCAGCGTGGCGGAAACGACGAAGGCCAAAACCGTATTTATGGCGTACCTTGATCGAAACTCAACGATCAGGTCTTTTCGTAAAATGGCTATGGCAAAACGCGCAGTACTCATAGGGCTAAAAAGTACGAAGAATGCCATCAATATGGAAAAATCTGTTGTATGTGCCGATTGACAACGGTAAATTTTCAGGGTATGTTCTACCCGAACCTGCAACGAACAATAAGCGCCCGATCAGCCAGTTATTGCAGAACAATTTTTTGAGTTAACTTCTGATATGAAGATTTCAAGTTTACTGCATTCAGACCATATTTTGTACGACCTTGAGGCCGGATCCAAGTCGTCTTTAATCCCCAAATTAGTAGAGCCGCTGCGCGATGATTTAGGTTCCGAGTGTTCCGAAAAGGTGCTTAAGGCAGTACTGGAGCGTGAGGAAGTTATGAGTACCGGCGTGGGTAAAGGCCTGGCCATTCCGCACGCCAAGCTGGAAGCCGTTGAGGAAAACATCGCGGTATTTGCCCGGTTAAAAAAACCCGTAGAGTACGGATCAATCGACGGTAAGCCCGTTGAGATTGTCTTTCTGCTCGTTGGGCCGCATGATAAAGCCAGCATCCACATCAAAATGCTGAGCCGTATTTCCCGTATGATGAACAACGATCAGTTCCGGAATCAGCTATTGCAGGCTTCATCAGCCGAAGAAATTAAACAGCTCTTTGAAGAGGAAGAAAATCTTCCCGCCTGATACCCTTTACTAACCTGAAAACGGTGAAAAATAAGTTTGTCGTAACTGTTGTTCTCAGCCTGATGCTTTCAGGCCTGACTCCGCTTACCCTGAATGCCCAGTATGAGCATGTTCAGAGCAAAATTCACAATTTTATTGAAAACAGCACGACACGCACCGGACTTTGGTCGGTTTCTGTCCGCGATACGCTCGGCAATCATCTTCTGGAAATCAACAGTGATCACCTGATCAGGCCGGCTTCAAACACAAAACTGCTTACATCCGCCGCCATTCTCGACGGGCTTGGCTCCGACTTCACGTTCCGAACCTATATTTATGGTGATGGCATCCTTCAGGACAGCACCTGGATTGGTGACATCCACATTGCCGGAAGCGGTGATCCGTCCATCGACGGGGAGTTTTATGAGGATGATCCTTTTTTCGCCTTTAATTCGCTGATTGATCAGATAAGGGAGTTTGGGATCAACCGGATAGAGGGAAATCTCTATGGAAATGAATCTCTTTTTGATGATATCCCGTATCCGCGCGGCTGGGAGTGGGATGATCTGAGCTATTATTATGCGCCGGAAATCAGCGCACTATCCTTCAACCGAAACTGTGTGGATCTGGTAGTTGAGGCACGCGGCCGGGCCGGAGACACGCCATCCATCAGCTGGTTCCCGTTTGATACGGATTACGTCACATTTGTGAACGAGCAGCTCATCACTCCGGCGAATATCAGGTTTAATGAATCTTACCGGCGAATTCTGGGAACCAACACCATTTTGCTCAGAAGTACGCTTCCGGCCGGGCATCGTGATACGGAGTCGCTTTCGGTGCATGACCCGGCGCTCTATTTTATAGACACCTTTCGCAAGCAGGCCGAAAAAAAGGGCGTCCAGTGGATCGGTGAACTGATTCCTGATCGCGATCTCAGAAACTGGGATGATTTTGTGGTGATCGGAGTCCATGAATCCAAACCGCTTGGCGAACTGATAAAACGGCTGAACCGGAATTCGGACAATTTTTATACGGAGATGCTTACCAAAGCGCTCGCGGCATACAGCCTGAAAACGGAAGGAACCAGCGAAACGGGAATTGAGCTGATTTATAATTTTCTGGAAGACCACCAGATTCCGGAAGAGCGCGTTAGGCTGCGCGATGCCTCGGGAATGGCGGGTGCGAATCTGTTGAAAACGTATGATCTGTCGCTCTTCCTGCAAAATATGATGAAGAAATCGTGGTTTGATGCCTACCTCGATAGTTTTGCCGTAGCCGGAGATTCGGGCACGTTAAGCCATCGTTTTATCGGTTCACCGCTGCAGGGAAATATGCAGGCAAAAACAGGATTTGTCAGCGGGGTTCGGTCGCTCAGCGGATACATGACGACGCAGGACGGGAACACGATTATTTTCAGTATCATCACCAATAATTTTGTGACCCGCGTGGCAACCGTCGATCGCGTGCACACATCCATATTGGAAACGCTGTATAGAGAACTATAAGAATATGCCCGATAAACAAAACGCACATATTCTGGTCACCGACGACGAGTCGAGTATTAGGAGTGCGCTCCGCGAGATTCTTGAGTTTGAGGGCTATAACGTTTCCGAAGCATCGGGCGGCGAAGAAGCACTGAGCCTTCTGGAAAGCGGCGAAATCGACCTGATGATGCTTGATATTAAAATGAAGGGCATCGACGGATTTGAGGTGCTCGAAAAGCTGCACGAGGAGCAGAGCCTCATCCCCGTAATTATGCTTACGGGCCACGGAACTATCGAAATGGCCGTTGAGGCTACGCGGCTCGGCGCCTGGGATTTCCTCCAGAAACCACCCGACCTGAACCGTCTGCTGATTACTGTACGAAATGCGCTACAGCAAAATACGCTGAAAGAGGAAAATCGCCGGATGCGCCGCTCGCTCGGCAACGTGGACGAAATAATCGGCGAAAGCAGGGTGGTGGAGCAGATCAGGGAGATGATCAAAAAAGTGGCGCCCTCTGATGCGCGCGTGCTCATCACCGGAGAAAACGGAACGGGGAAGGAATTGGTGGCACGCTGGGTGCACGAATATTCGAAGCGCAGCGACGGCACGTTCATTGAAGTAAACTGCGCAGCGATTCCGTCGGAGCTATTGGAGAGTGAACTGTTCGGCCATGAAAAAGGCGCATTCACAGGAGCGTCGAGTCAGCGGATCGGAAAGTTTGAGCAGGCCAATAACGGAACCCTTTTTCTCGATGAAATCGGGGATATGCC
>PXAI01000100.1 GCA_003567135.1 Balneolia bacterium
ACCGCGTGGAATCTCAGTGAATCCGGAATTAATACCGACGACGATGAGTTCCTTTCATACCACAGGGTGCATTTTTCGGAAGCCCTTGCCATGGTTGAAGATGGATCGATCACCGACTCAAAAACCATCATCACCTTACTGAGGTGCAAAAACTGGTGGGATCATTCCGGCCCGTTCAACATTTAACCTGAAATTACTGATCACATGTTAGGAAAAACTATCAGCGGCTGGTTCGACGGTCTTTTCGACCGGGTTTTTTCGGTGCTTGGGGCCATTGGCCTTGCGCAGTTTCCGGCGTACATCCAGCAATATTATCAGAGGCTCGGGGGCCACGTGGATGAAGCAGCCCGCAATGTCGCGCTTTTTCGTGAAGCTGCGCATGAATCCGGACGAACACTCGAAGAGTACATCCAGCGGTTTCTGAACGAAACCGATCCCGATTTTGTGCGTCAGGGTGAGATTATGCAGCAGATCGTTGAGCGATATGAAACGCTGCTGGCAGCGCTCACGGCACTTGAAAGCGCAAATTTGTTCACGCGGCCGTTTGTTTTTCTTTATCACATGCACACCGATATCGCCTGGAATGCGCTTCGTGTTTTTCAGCCGGGCGTGCCCACCACGCTGGAGGGACTCGTTTACGCACTGGCCGGAATCCTTCTGGGATTACTGATTTACAACTCCATTAAGGGCGCGGTAAACAAAGTTCGGGGCAAGAAAAAGCAGCCCGGCGGACAGGACAAAACGGCCATCAATTTTAAAAATTAGCCCGTAACGATTCCTTACCGTATTTTGCGGATTATCAGATTCTTCCACGTCAATGACCTGCTTCCGTTTTTGAACAAGGCGAACGGCGGCTCACCGAAACAATATGGCTCAGTTATCTTCCGAAAAACCAGCGCTGGATCAGGCCGGGGAATCCCATTCCGGAAATGGGCAGGAGAAGGAAGCGCCAAAGGTGAGCGAATCGCAGGAAAAGTACATCAACGAACTACGAAAGCAGGCTGAAAAGCACCGGCAGGGAAAAAAGAAATCGCCCTACAAAATTGATCCGCTTGCGCCTTATAAGGGCGTAATCCCACGTTATTTTGAAATTCAGCGCCACCTGATCGGACTTCTTGCCGGAGGACTAATCGCTTTTGTAAACGCGCTTCCGCCCGACCGTAAACGTGGACTGAGATCGTTCTGGTCGCGTTTTTTCGCATTTCTGCTTCGCCCGTTTGTGATGAAGGAAATCCGGAACGAGATCTTTCCGGTTCAGCTTCGGCGCCGCCTGGAAATTCTGGGGCCGACCTACATCAAGCTCGGGCAAATTCTGGCGCTCAGGGAAGACATCCTTCCAAAAGCTGTAACCAAAGAGCTGCAAAACCTGCTCGACCGCCTGCCTGAGGTGCCGTATGACGTGATGGAAGATCTCATCCGGTACAATCTCGGCAAGCCGCTGGATGAAGTTTTTACGTGGATTGATCCCGATCCGCTCGGTTCTGCGTCGATTGCCCAGACGCACGTTGCCCGAACCGTTAAGGGCGAAAAAGTTGTGCTGAAAGTCGTTAAGCCGGGCATTCGGGATGTCGTTCTAACCGACATCAACCTGCTGAAATTGCTCGGGTATTTTCTGGAGATCATCATCCCGCAGTATCAGCCGCGACAGCTTATCGATGAGTTTTGCCATTACACGGCCAAGGAAGTTGACCTGGTGAACGAGGCGGATAACGCCGAGACGTTCATCGTGAATTTTGCCGATCTGGATGACGTCGTGTTTCCCGAAATTTACCGTGAATACAGCAATGAAAACATGCTGGTGATGGAGCTGCTCGACGGCTTCAAACCGGGTACGCCAAAAACCGATGAGCTCACCGAAGAGGAGCGCGAAAACCTGATCGATAACGGCGCGGCGGGAATTATCAGAATGCTGTATAAGGATGGTTTTTTTCATGCGGATCTGCATCCAGGAAACCTCTTCATTCTGGAAGGTGGCAAGGTCGGGTTTATTGATCTGGGGATGGTTGGGCGGTTTGAGGACAAAACGCGCCGGCAGATGCTTTACTACTTCCACGCGCTCGTAACCGGCGATATTGAGGGCGCCGCGCGATATTTAACGGCGATGGCCAGAGTAGGCAAAGGTGGAAACCTTCAGGCTTTCCGGCGATCCGTTACTGATTTACTGCGACGATTCAAGCAGCAGTCGCGACACGGGAAATTCAGCATGGGCAAGATGATTATTGAATCGCTTGGGATTGGCGCGCGCCACCGCGTCTTCTTCCCCGTGGAAATGACGCTCATGGTGAAAGCACTCGTTACGTTTGAGGGCGTCGGTCTCCGGCTGAATCCCAAACTTGATATTCCGACTGTTTCCCAAAAGCACATCAACCAGATTTTCCGCGATCAGTTCAGTCCGTCTGCGCTTTCGAAAGAACTGATGCGTGGCATGCCCGAGCTGATTGATGTGATCGTGAGAATGCCACGGCTCATCGGCGACGGACTGAAGGAGTTTGAGGATCATATGAATGATACCGAAAAAGAAAATCCGCTGGAGGGAATCCGGAGCAGTATTATCGCTTCGGCCTGTCTTATTGCGGCGGTAATCACGGTGGTACTTTCCGGGCCCTGGTTTTTATGGGTGATACTGTTCTTCGCCGGATTTTTATTTTACATGTTCGGTAAGTAATCATCACAGGATGCGCGCATTAATTGTTTGCAACGGATCATGGCCCGAAACGCTTCTTCTCGCAGAGGAAGCCGCCGCCGCAGATCTGATCATCGGCGCAGACGGCGGCACTCAGTTTTTGCTTGATTCCGGAATATTTCCCGATATCGTAACCGGGGATCTGGACAGCTTCACGGTTCCCGAAGACTTGAAAACCCCCGAAGCTTTTCAGGTGATTCATGATCCGGATCAGGAAACCAACGATCTTGAAAAGGCGCTGAAAATGGCCCGCGACAAGGGTGCGAAAAACGTTGTACTGCTTGCCGCAACAGGACTCAGGCTTGATCACACCCTGAAAAATCTCAGCGTAATCATGCAGTTTGATGACGCATTTGACTCCATTCTGATCCGCGACAGCTACCACGATATTTCGGTTGTTCCAAAAAATGCCCGGTATGTGGTCAGCGCCGGAACCGATATTTCGCTTTTCCCTTTATCAGGTAAAGTTGAGGGAATTACTACACAAGGATTGAAATACCCGCTCAATAATGAAGCCATTGAAAACGGCGTGCGCGACGGTTCATCAAACACCGCTATCGACGATGTCGTGGAAATAAGCTACACTTCCGGTACTTTGCTCATTTTTATCAACAAGTCGTAACATGGTTTTTCACTGGATCGACTGGCTTCCGCTCTCGTTTTATTTCCTTCTGCTGATTTACCTCACCTGGCGCGGCCGCAGTAGCGATAATAACGAAGTTTCGTTTCTGCTTTCAGGTCGCAAAATGACGCTCCCCGCTTTTGTTGCCACGCTGGTATCAACCTGGTACGGTGGTATTCTGGGCGTTGGCGAATATAGCGTGCAGTTTGGCCTGGCGCAGTGGTTTTTATTTGGATTTCCGTTCTACGTTTTCGCGCTGCTCTACGCGTGGTTTCTGGCCGGACCGATCCGTGAACATGCCGGGCTGACCATCCCAGAGGCGATGCGCATGAGCTATGGCAAAAAGGCTTCGGTTACCGGGGCGGCGGCGGTTTTTCTGCTCGTGAGTCCGGCGCCGTACATCCTGATGCTCGGCATGATCGCCGAATTCATTTTTGGCGGTGGATGGCTGATTTATTCCGTAATCGTTGCGCTTTTTTCAGTGATTTACGTCAGCTACGGTGGATTCGGCGCGGTCGTCCGAACGGATATGCTGCAGGTCGCACTGATGTACGGCGGTTTCCTGATTCTCGCCACAGCTGCGTGGAGCTACTACGGCTCTCCGCTTCAGCTCTGGTCGGATCTGCCCGATACGCATACCTCGCTCACCGGCGGCCACTCCGTGGATTACATCCTGGTCTGGTTTTTTATCGCACTCTGGACATTCGTCGATCCCTCCTTTCATCAGCGCTCGGCCGCGGCAGATTCGCCCGAAACGGCCAAAAAGGGAATCACCATTTCCGTTGGTTTCTGGATGGTGTTCGACACGCTCACACTGCTTTGCGGCCTGTACGCATTTGTGATCCTTTCCGATCTGGA
>PXAI01000043.1 GCA_003567135.1 Balneolia bacterium
CGAAACCAGGTTGTCTGATACAAAAATGCGCCAACCCGCAGGTCAATTACCGCTGTTTCAGACATTTTTCCAAACTGCTCAGCTTTAACTTCGAATTGATAAGTACCGGGAGGGATTGAGGTGAAATAGGCCGTGTGACGGCTGCCCGCATGTTGCCACTCATCAGAAAGGCCCTTCAGCCTAAAATAGTAACTGATGGTTTGCGGTTTCGAAAACTCGAGGCTGGTAAAGGAAATCTCGGTGTTATATACACCGGCCGGAATGTATAAATCATCAAAATCGGAAAACACCATTCCGCCATAGCTTACTGATTCTATCAGTACGGAAAGCGTGGCGGTTTCCTCTTCGGTTCTTTCAGGATCAAGAATGGCAACCCCGTGCATGGTGGGGAACCAGATGGTATTATCCTGCATGATCCATCCGGAAGGATAAAATCCACCGTTGACTTCATGGTTCATCATACCATCGCTGCGGTCGAACAGGCGAACTGAAATTCGGTCGGTTTTGCCGTGCTTCAGTTTCAGTAAATCCTGCTTGTAAACTTTTTGAATGCCCTCCATGCTGCCGATCCACAGCTTATCATTATAGGGGATGATTCGCGACATGGTGTTTGAATAAAACCCGTTTTCTGTGCCAAAACGCGTAAACGAGCCGTCCCTGAACAGGAGTAAACCATATTCGGTGGACATCCAGATTTCGCCCTCTTCATCCTCGTAAAAGTCGAGCACGGTTTCCACGGGGTAATAGTTCTGCGGATCATAGGCCCGGAATGTACCATCCGGACTTCTCACCACAATTCCGCCAACAACAGAGCCAAACCAGAGGTTTTCCGCTGAATCCTCAAAAACGGCTGTGAACTCCGCATAGTTAAGGTTTTCGGGAAGATCAGCCGCGACCAGCGTTTCATTGTCAATAATTTCATAAATAGCGCCATTGCGGCCGGTTACCCACATCCGGTCTCGGCTGTCGCGGTAAACGCCAAAAACGGTACTGCTTTTCATGCCGTCTTCTTCGGTAAACGTTCGGTCGATGCGTCCCTCGGAAATATTAAAACGGCTGAGCCCGATACCGGTTGCCAGATACACATATTCGTCGTTGCCATTCATTCCAAGCACGATATCATGACCCAGACCGTCTTCGTAGGTGTACGTGGTGATGGTACCGCCGCTGATCCGGTTTACCCCGGCACCGGCTGTTCCGATCCAGATATCACCGTTTTCATGCTGGTAAACGCCCAGAATAATATTGGAGGATAATCCTTCCCTCGCCGTTATGTTGTTGATCAGGCCTTTTCTGATGTGAACGAGCCCGAACTGCGATGTGCTTGCCCAAACAGAACCTTTGCCGGTGCTGTACAGGTAGCGCACTTCATCAAATTCATCAGAAGTTTCCTGAAACGGAGTGATTTCTCCGTTAATCAAAAGCTGGATTCCGGCTGATCCAAGCCCGATCCAGATTCTGCCATCTTCATCCTCGGCAAGGGCGTTTACAAACCGGTCGGCAAGGCCGTCTTCAGTTCCGAAGTGGTGAATATCGCCGTTTGAGTAATTGTATAAACCGTTGTTAAGCGTACCAACCCACAGGCCGGTTTCCGATGATTCCAAAACGGATCTGATGTACAGTCCTGAAAAATCATCAAGTTCCAGGACTTTATTTTCAAAATCTACAAAAAACAGCCCTTCCGATGTTCCGGCCAGTATCCCGAATTCGGTTTTTTTTATTACCTGCACGGAACCCGAGCTTACATCCCGCCAGGATTCAATTTCGATGAGATTTCCCTCAGAAAACGTAAACAGATCTCCGCTGTTGGTTCCGATCCAGAGGTTGCCGCTGTCAACCATTTCCAGCGCGGTTATCCAGATGATGCGCGAATCTTTTTCATGCAGATTATAGATTGAAACGCTGCCATTAACCACCCGCAGAACCTGCTGTGCCGTACTTGCCCAGATGCCTCCATCGGGAGATTTTACCACGTGATATATCAGCGTAGTTTCAAGTCCGGGCGTATTTTCGGTATCAAAAGTGTAGAAATTGCTTCCGTTGAAACGCACCAGGCCGCGTTCGGTGGCAAGCCAGAGGTAGCCGGTTTTGTCTTTTGCGATACTGCTTACGGCGTTGCTTGGCAGGCCGGTAGTGTTATCCCATGTTTTCAGGGTATACTCGCGTGTATCCAGATTGAAGCCTGCCAGCTGAGCATACAGGGCGTGCGGAAGCAAGAGCGCCGGCATCAGGCAGAATAATATGGCGGATAAACTACGCTTCATTCGAATCCGGCTTCTTGATGGTGAAGAAGAATGTGCTTCCTTTATCGGGTTCCGAATCCACCCCAATGGTCCCGCCGTGATCTTCAACGACTTTTTTACAAATCGCCAGCCCGACGCCGGTACCGCTGAACTCATCGCGGCCGTGAAGCCGCTGAAAAATATTGAAGATTTTTTCTTTATAATCATCCGGAATCCCGATTCCGTTATCCTGTATAAAAAATTTCCAGTGTGACTCTTCGTCTTCAGCCCGGACCTTAATTACCGGCCTCTGTCCTTTTTGCTGGTATTTCAGCGCGTTCTGAATCAGATTCTGAAACAGCTGCTGAACCGGTGTAGCGGCGCCATAAATTACGGGCATTGAATCCCAGCTGAGCTTGGCACCTGATTCCTGGATGAGTTTTCTGTTGAGTGTTTTAACTTCGCTCAAAACCTCATTAATGTCAATTTTAATCCGGTCGGTATCTACACGGCCGACGCGTGAATACTCGAGCAGGTCGAGGATAATCTGCCGCATTCGCACCGCGCCATCAGTGGCAAAGTGGATGTACCGCTTGCCGCGGTCGTCAATTATATCTCCGTATTTGCGCTCCAGCTGGGTCAGGAAACTGGTGATCATCCGAAGCGGCTCCTGAAGGTCATGCGATGCCACAAAGGCAAACTGCTCGAGCTCTGAGTTGGAGGCCGCAAGTTCGTTCACGTTTTCTTCGAGCTCTCTGTAAAGCTTGCGAAGCTCGCGGTCTGCCTGATGATCTTTAATGGCATTGGAAACGTTAATGGTAACTGACCTGAGGAACGAGATCTCTTCATCGGTCCATGTCCGGCCCTCAGTGCAATCATCAAATCCGATAAATCCCCAGAACTCCTGATTCACAAAGATGGGGATAATCAGAATGGAGAGTATATCCTGACTGACCAGAATTTCCCTCAAAACGTCATCCTGTACCTGGCTGGTGAGTTTTGCATAGGTTTCATTGCCCGAAATCACATCCATAAATTCTCTGAATTTAGCGTAAGGCACGCGCATCATTTCCTCGTTATCAATTTCAGGGGATATGCCCTCTTCAACCCATTCCACCAGCTGCGTTGACACAGGTTCGCCGGTTTTCGGATCGGTTTGATTTTCGAAATAATAGACCCGGTCGGCGCCGACCGTTTTTCCTATAATGCCCAGCGTCTGATCCAGGGCGTCCAGCCAGTTTTCGTTGGCCAGCAGCGTGCTGTTTACGGTTGCGATTGTTTCAATAAGCCGTGATTTATAGACGATTTTCTTTTTAGCCGCCTCATTTTCAAGCGCTGAAGCCAGATTAAGGCTGATGGTATTCAGAAATCCGATTTCCTCATCGCTCCATCTACGCGGAACCTTGCATTCGTCAAAACCGATAAATCCATGGAAGTGGCCATCCACAAAAATGGGTAGCGAGAGTACGGAAACAATTTTTTGCTCCTTTAGCATTTCACGAAATTCCTCAACCTCTATTTCGTCAATAATCCGCGAATACGGTTTATTCTGCGCCATAATGCCAATGGACGGATGCGTGTCGTCGAATGGCAGGTGCTGCATTTCGGGGTTATCAATCTGAGGCTCGAAACCAGAGCGGGTCCACTCCATTTTAAGGGATGTAGACCATGCGTTGTCCTTTTCTGAAAACTTATTTTCGAAATAATAAACGCGGTCGGCATTTACGATTTCACCGATCATTTCGAAAGACTTTTCGAGCGCTGCCAGTGATGTTTCTTCTTTAAGCAGCAGCCCGTTAAACGTGGCAATGGCATCGAGCTGCATGCTTTTTTCGATGACCTGCTTTTCCGCAATTTTCTTTTCGGTGATGTTCTTAAAGTAAACCGATAATCCCTTTCCTGAAGGATAAACTGAAACGCTGAACCAGCCCAGAA
>PXAI01000340.1 GCA_003567135.1 Balneolia bacterium
GCTTCTACACCGGTTTGCTCCGGTCGGGCGAATGGCGCTGACCAACTACATCCTGCAAAGCGTAATATGCACCCTCATTTTTTACTCCTACGGATTTGGTTTAATTGGCCAGTTTGCCCCAGTCTACATTCTGCCGCTTGCCATCGCAATTTTCGCAATACAAGTTGTAGCAAGCGAATGGTATTTCAAAAAATACAAGATGGGGCCGCTGGAGAGATTGTGGAGAATGGGAACGTATATGAGGTCGGTGTAATCGAATTCCGCAATCGGTATAAAATACGTGCCGGTGCTACAGCTCGCTCAGAAGGTCCTCAAGATCAAGCCTTTCGGTTACCATTTCTATGGAGCCGTCATCGCGGTGTTTCCACTCTTCCTGTGGACGGTCGCAGTAGAGCTCCACGCCGTTTCCATCGGGATCGTTCAGGTAAACAGCTTCGGAAACACCATGATCGCTGGCTCCGGAAATCGGATATCCGTGATCAATAAGTCGTTTTACAATTTGGGCGAGATCTTTTCGGGTTGGATAGAGAAATGCGGTGTGAAAAAGTCCGGCGGCGCGTGTCGGAGCGGGAGGAGCACCTTTACTTTGCCAGGTGTTTAGCCCGATGTGATGATGATATCCGCCGGCAGACAGAAACGCGGCCTGATCACCGTACATGGTGGTGAGTTCAAATCCGAGGAGATCCCGGTAGAAACTGAGCGCGCGGTCCAGATCGGACACTTTTAGATGGATGTGCCCGACCGACGTTCCGGCTGGTGCTTTGTATGATGTGCTCATAGTTCTGTCTCGTCTGTTTTCTGTGTCTCAGCAGTTTCCGTCCGGTTCGCAAAATGCATCGCCGGAATCTGTTTCGGATATGCCGGACTCTTCCTTTACTTTCTTCAGTGCCTGAACGAATACGTCTACCGGCTGCGCTCCTGATACGGCATATTTTCGGCTCAGGACAAAAAACGGTACGCCCTGAATGCCGATTTTGCGCGCATCTTCGATATCCTGCCGAATTTCCTGATCATACTTTTCATTTTTCAGGATGCTTTGAATGTCTTCTTTGGCAAGTCCGGCAGATACTCCGGTTTCGGCCAGAAATTCGTAATCGTCGATATTTTCGCCATCCGTAAAGTAGGCTTTCAGAAGGCGTTCTTTTACATCATCCTGTACACCGTGCTTTTTCGCGAGATGCAGCAGGCGGTGTGCGTTCCGGCTGTTTGCGGGCACGGTTTTATCGAACTGGTAGTCTAACCCTGCTTCTTTCGCTTTTTCGGTTACCTGATTATGAATCTCTCTGGATTGCTCCGGACTCCATCCTTTCCGGCGCCCGAGTTCTTCATAAATACTCGCACCGGGTTTGGTCTCGGCAGAGGGATCAAGCTCAAAGCTGTGCCAGGTAACTTCCACCGAATCGCTGAGTCCAGCCTGTTCCAGGGCCTGTTCGAAATGGCGTTTACCGATATAGCAAAACGGGCAAACGATATCCGACCAGATATCGACCTCAATTTTCGGTTTTGCTTGC
This sequence comes from Balneolia bacterium, assembly GCA_003567135.1. Lineage (GTDB taxonomy): Bacteria > Bacteroidota > Rhodothermia > Balneolales > Cyclonatronaceae > PXAI01. The sequence goes on from PXAI01000340.1 coordinate 1,512, forward strand.
ATGTGGGTCAGATTTTCCATGATTATTTAATTATGACCGAACTTTGGTGTCCAAACTCCAGTGGTTTGCGTTGATGTTCCAAAGTAGAAAAAATATGATTATCGCGTAAATCATGTTGTGCGCAACGGTTGCAGGATCGCCGGAAAGTACCGCGCCGAAGGTAAGAACGGCGATGAGCGTGCCGGTTGTGGCCAGGGAGATGAGGCTGAATAATCCTAATAGAACCAAAATGCCGAGAGTCAGCTCAATAAAAGGGAGTGACCAGACAAAGGGGATCAGCATAAATTCCGGAAGCAGGCCTGAAAACTCGCCCATCATGTATCCGGCAAAATTTTCGGTGCCGATTATAAAAATCTTGCTCGCCCCGAATGTGAGAAAAGCGAGTCCGAGGGTGGCTCTTAAAATAACGTAAGCAATCTGCTGTGACTGTTCAGATGAATTTTTCATGGGTTTAAACATTGAAATTGTTAATAAAAAAAGATCAGCCGCAACCAGAAAAGTTTCTGCTTTGCGGCTGATTTTACAGGGAAAATGTTACTGTATCATGAATTCGCCGTCAGCCACGATGCGAACTTCGTTGCTGATCATCGGTGGAGGAAATCCCTCTCCGAGATTGAAGTGTGAGCGGTCGATCACGCCGGTAATCTGAATTCCGGCTACTTTCGCGCCGTCAGCCATTGGGTTTTCTACGGTGCCGCGGTGGGTCATCGTTACGGTAACTTCGCGGGTTACGTTAAGCAGGGTAAGATTGCCGGTCAGCTCAAAAACGCCGTCGCCAATCGGGCGGATAGAGTTGCTGCTGAACGTCATTTCAGGATACTCTTCCACGTTGAAGAAATCTGCGCTTCTGAGGTGATCATCACGATCCTGTACACGGGTGTAAATCGTGGCGGTTTTTGCGGTGAGCTCAACTTGCGCATCGCTGAAATCTTCTTCAGAAGCGGTGATGGATACGTTGTACTCGTTGAAGTGTCCCGGAACGTCGGCGATGCCGAGGTGTGTAACTACGAACCCGAGATTTGAGTGGTAGGGATCCTGTACCCAGGTATCCTGAGCGATCAGTAGAAATGGTAATAACGTGAGTGCTAAAATGGCTGTTAACTTTTTCATAATGCTGTCTATTGGTTTATTTGTGTTGATGTGTGAGAAAAAATGATTGAAAATTCAGTTTACAGGATGGGTTTCAGGAACCTGCAACCGGGCAGATATGAAAAGCCGGCGGATAGTGTTGAGTGTTTCAGAATTATCGGACTTAAACTCAAACTGGCCGGAATTTTCCTTATCCTGAAATACGCCCACAACCTCTGAGTGCGGAAAGGAAGCGGCTGCCTGCCGGGGCAGATCACTATTTTCAGAATCGGTGATTACGGATATAATTTTCTGTGCAGATACAACTTTCGTTTTCTCTGCAAATTCATCCATGGACTCACTTATTCCGGCAATAATGATTATTTCCGCCTCCCAGCTTGCCAGATGTTCACAGCTGAGTGACTCCACATCAGCATGCTGAGCCTGACTGCGTATTTCTGAAGCCAGCGCATCAGCCCGTTCACGATCTTCATCAAACAACAGCAGCCGGTAATTCTTGTCGCACAATCCTCTGGCAAGTAATCTGCCGGTAGTGGAAGAACATCCGAAAATGGCTATAGTTTGTTTTGTAACGGGCATGTAGATCTGGCTCAGTGTTTTTAGTAATTGATGCCATTAAACTACAGCCCTCATTTCGCAGCTTCCTTGATATATGCCAAAAAATAATCTTGATATATGTCAAGAAGTTTGGGGGGGAGGTCAAACACGTGAAGTGACATCTGCCGGAATGAGGCCGGAAGCCGGATTCTTTGGGAGTCAGTTACTTCCCTCTCCACTCATAATCTCTCAACCGCTGCGTTCCTGTCTGTGGGGCGATGTAGGTTCGCAGGCCGGTTGCGATGCTGAAGCGCGTAAGTTCGTACACTCTCGGGTTGATGATTTTGAGCGCTTTGGTCATCTTGATTGCCGTTGGCGATTTCAGGTTTATGAATCGCGGAGTTTTGTTTCGGATGGCGCACAGGGTTTCGAATAATTCCTTCACCTGAAATACTTCCGGCCCTCCGATGGATATTTCGCGGATTCCCTTTTCCATTCCTTCAATCAGGCTTAGCGCAACATCGGCCTCGTGTACCGGATTGGTTTTCTTTATACCCGAACCGGGTATGTAAATTGCGGATTTTCGGGCCAACCTGTGAATAGTATCAAAAAATGCGGTCGGGCGGATGATAGTATACGGGATGCCTGAATCTGTGAGCATCAAGGAAAATTTTTCATGGGCGCGGGCGTAGTCGGTGAACTTCAGCGTTTTGCTCATATAGAGGCTCACGTACCCAAACCGCTCCACACCGCGGCGAAACGCTTCGTTGAGTAAGTTCAGATTGCCGTGGTATTGCGTCTCATAGGAACTGTTGCGTTCTTTCAGGATATTGAAGTTAACCGGGGCCCCTGCACACGAAATCACCCAGTCAATTCCTTTGCACGACCTTCTGACTTTCTGAGCGTTTCGAAGATCGGCCCTGATCCAATTTTCCACCGGTAGTTTGCCCGGACGTTTTTTTCTTGACAAACCTGTAACGTGATGGCCTTTTTCAGCCAGATGCCTGAC
>PXAI01000024.1 GCA_003567135.1 Balneolia bacterium
GATGATTAAGATCCGGGAGTCCAAATCGAAACCGGTTTTCGTTCAGAAAGGGAAAAGAAAAACAGCGTACGTACGGGATAAAGACAAGAGCATCCGTGCCAACCGGGAACGGCTCTATTTGTTAAAAAACGACCACAGCAATAACGGGATTACGTTTGAATACGGTGCCAACGAGCAGAAACTGTTCCGCTATCTCAATGAGTATGATAAAATTACCGTTAAGGAATACGCCAATCTCATCGACACCTCAAACAACCAGGCTTCAAAAATTCTGGTGAATCTGGTCAGTCTTGGCGTATTGAATATGCTTCATTTGAAGAACAAAGATTACTTTACGCTCACAAATAAGGCATTTTGAGCGGTTGACCGCTTTCTAAACCCTATAATCTTTTTATATTGATAGGTAATGAGGCCAGAGCTTTTTAGCTGGCAAATTGTAGTAATAAAACGGAGATCAAGATTATGCGCCTTTGTAATACTATACGAAACGGACTGACCCGAATTTCTGCATTAGTTTTAGTCACTTTTTTTCTGGGAATAACGATGCAGCCCGCCAATGCCCAAATTTCCAATACAGGGCAGTTTATGCAGTCAAACGTGGCGGACGCCAACCTTCTGATCCAGGCTTATACTGAGCCGTTTTCAAAAGGCTACAGCTCCGTTGCCAGCACCGGCTGGGTACACCGTGCAAAACCAAAATCCCGGTTCGGTTTTGATATTTCAGTCGGATTCGGGCTGGCTGTCGTGCCGGAATCTGACCGCAGTTTTGATTTGAATGATTTTGATTTTCAGCGATTAAGACCCGTAAATCCGGGCAACACGATATCACCCACGGTAAGTGGTAGCAGCAGCTCGGGGCCGGAAGTTGAGGTATTCCAGCCGGTAACTTTAGAAGATGGTACTCAGGAAGAACTGGAGCTGCTTACATTTATCTTACCGCAGGGAAGCGGATTCAGCTATATTCCCGGGCCCACCATTCAGGGTAGCGTCGGGCTGCCTTACGGTACCGAAATTATGCTTCGCCTGATCCCGGAAGTAACTGTGGGAGATTACGGCAGCGTAAGCACATGGGGTTTCGGCTTTATGCACTCCGTTGATCAGTGGATCCCCGCCCCGCTTCCGGTGGATATCTCCGTGATGGCATCTTACGTGGAAACCAATCTCTCCAGCGGTTTTTCCATAATGCCCGCCTCTCATGATGCTGATCCCAATAATTACAATACACCAGACCGCTGGGAAAATCAGTCCGTTAAGCTCAACAGCTCGGTGTTTACGGCTAACGTGCTGGTTGGAAGGTCACTCGGACCGCTTTCCCTGTACGGAGGATTTGGTTTATCACACGGGGATATGACGGTAGTAATGGAGGGCGATTATCCTGTAATCGTGGCTGAAGTTGACGGAAACGGAAACGCAACCGGGCGCCGCGAACTCGATATCATCACCGATCCTATTGATATTGATTATGATACGCAGTCTGCTTTTCGCGGCGTTGTCGGAGCCTCTGTGCGGCTTGGAATTATGAGGATTTCTGCTGATGCCTCGTTCGCCGATTACCCCGTGGTAAATGCGAAATTAAGTTTCGGGCTTTGAGAATTTAATGTTGCGTTATTAAATTTTTTTAATTAATTTATGAACGTATAATGCCCTATACAAAGGTGCATTATTAATAAGGTGCAAACTTCAGAGAAAGCCACTGGAAATGTGGCTTTCTTTCTTTTTTTCTGCCCCTCTCATTTTTTCTGAAGTACCCAGAGTTCCACAAACTCATTTACCCGGTTATTTCTGCGCTTTGACCGGCTTTTTGGCGCTTTCACAGCTTTCTTATCGAGCTGCATTTTTTCGTATCTGTCGTTATTTTCAAGTTCGGCTTCAACAGGATGCGCCCCGGTTACGCCTGACTTTTGGGCAAGATTCGAAAACAGAATTACGATTTTTCCATCGCTGTTAAGATGCTTCTGCGCTGATTCAAAAAAACGCTCAAACAGTTCAGGCTGATAATAGATGGCTTGATTCAGTCCCGTAAATTCGTCGACGGCGGGCATCCAGGGGGGATTAAAAACGATCAGATCAAATGTGCCCTCGCAGTTACTGAACAGATCTGACAGGTAAACATCCAGTTTTTTATCGTAGCCAAATTTGACGGAGTTTTCCTGCACACTCAGCACCGCATTCGGATTGACATCACACGCCTGAACTTTTTCGAAACCGTGTTTAATCATCTGGAAACTGAGCACGCCGCAGCCGGTTCCCATATCGAGCGCATGATGTTTCGGACCCGGTAATTTTTTGAGCCACGCATCGAACTGAATGAGATGATCGAATCGGGTGGGAAAATAAACGCCGTAAAACGGATAGATTTTGTGATCCAGCACCGGCAGTTTCAATCCTTTGATGTACCACTGCCACGCGCTGTTCAATCCCTGAATTTGCGGATAGGGAAGCAGGAAGTCTTCATCTTCAGGATAAAGCCGCGACAGCCACCCAATTTCGGGCGCTTTTTTCAGGGATAGTTTTCCCTTCGAAACCGGAACCAGCAAACGGTTTGATGCCTCGCGGTAAATCGCCCGCGTATTTCGGGATTCCGAATAAGTCTCATCTGTGAATATTTCCGAAATCAGCTTTCGGAGGGCGTGCAGCACTTTAAGTCCGGTTGGAAAAACATCTCCGATAACCCGGAATTCCCCGTTTTGAAGCGCGCGGGCGGCTTCCTGCAGATTGCTCCGCTTAGTAACGGGAATGAGCTCGCCACCGGGAGAAACAGGTTCCGGCCTGTCTGGTGAGATTTTTTCGGGAATTTCCGCCATGATGATTTTGGGATCAGTTGTTTAGTTTGATGGGAGAAGTTGGAAATTTACGGCGCAAATTGCAAAATAGTCCGGCAATGTGGCTTCATGTTGCTGCCAGGCAGAAATCATCAATTATACCCCAATCAGGATAGAATCCTTTATAAACTTGCAATGAACCATGCTTTTGTTTTTATTAAGGTCATTACAATGCTATGCAGGCAGTTTTTAAGAGCTTTGGTTAAATTTCACAAATGCAGTTATGAGTCCTGTTTAAGATATCCTGAAATCAATTCAGGTTTTCGTATAACCATTATTCAAATTTACTTCCCGTTTCTCAATAAGTCATTCAAGATTTTTTATGCCACTTGATCAATCTACCACCGATAAAATTTACCATCGGCTTGCTTTTTTATATGGCGATAAGGCCACGGATATTCTGTCCCGCATAAAGCTGCTGGCCGGAAAATACCCCAAACTGAACGGTACCGAGCTCCCGCGAGACAGCTGGACCCACAAATCCGTTTACGTAATCAGCTACGGGGATTCCCTTTTATCCGAAAAAGAGGAGCCGATCCCGACGCTGAAACGCTTTATTGATGAAAAACTCAATAACCTGATTACCGGTGTTCACATCCTCCCGTTTTTTCCTTATTCATCCGACGACGGATTTTCCGTGATCGACTACCGTAAAGTGCGCGAAGATCTTGGCGACTGGGATGATGTGAAGGATATGGCCAAAAGATATCGCGTTATGGCCGATCTGGTGATTAATCACATTTCCAGCAAAAGCGACTGGTTCCAGGAATTTCTTGACGGCCGCCAGCCCGGCTTGGATTATTTTCATACCAAAAATATCGAAACCGATTACGGGATGGTCACGCGGCCACGCAGCACGCCGCTGCTCACGCCGGTGCAGACAAACGATGGCGTCAAGCACGTATGGACGACCTTCAGTCCCGATCAGGTAGATGTTAACTTCGCCAATCCCGATGTGCTGCTTGAATACATCGACATTCTGCTGTTTTATCTTGCCAACCACATCAAAGTCATTCGTCTTGATGCCGTGGCGTTTTTATGGAAAAAAGATGGCACGAACTGCATCCATCTCAAGGAAACGCACGAAGTTGTAAAACTTATCCGGGACCTTGTTGAAGCCGTTGCGCCCGATACGATAATCATCACCGAAACGAATGTTCCGCATGATGAAAACATCTCCTATTACGGAGATGGCGACGAAGCGCATATGGTGTATAACTTCAGCCTGCCGCCGCTTCTTTTCCACGCGATTCTAACCGGAAACGCGTCGTATCTCTCGGAATGGTCGAGAAAACTAAC
>PXAI01000130.1 GCA_003567135.1 Balneolia bacterium
AACCGAGTTGTGATCAACCGGAAGCGGTGTGATGGTACAATCCCTGAACTGAAGAGGTTCCTCAATTACGTTCAGATCGAGATTTACCGAGCCGGGTGTTTTCGCGGGACCAAACATGTAGTCGAACCGCCGGTGGATAAATTCCTGACATTCGCGCGTGGTGTAAGCCGGAATGGACGTTTTTTGCATGTAGCAAAACGGGCGAAGGTCATCGATGCCCGCAATATGATCGGTGTGATGATGCGTGTACAGAACCATGTCGATATGCTTAATTCCGGAGCGGAGCGTCTGAAGGCGAAATTCCGGCCCGGTATCGATCACGATGGAAGTTTCATCGGTTTGTACCCACGCTGAGGTTCGGTAGCGGTCATCGCGTGAATCACCTGTGGGGAACCGTTTTCCAAAACCTCCGGCTACCGGAACGCCCATTGATGTGCCTGTTCCTAAAAAAGTCAGTTTCATCGGCCGGCCGGTGCGTTATCAAAGAGAGTCCGGTCTTTCTTTTTGGTGTTTACTTCAAACATTTCCCAGAGTCGTTCAAGCTCTTTTCGTACTGCCGGTTTAATGTAGATCTGCTCAAGCGGAACGGATTTCAAAAACCGCGCCAGCTGGCCGGCAAGGAAATCATCCGGAAAATTTTTGTTTAGCATCAGAATTTTATCGCCTTCAAGCACGCAGTATCCTCCCTTGAAATTTCCTCTCTCTCTGCGCACGGAATATCCGGTTCGCTCAACAATTTCTTCCAGTTCAAGCAGAAGTTTTTCAGGTTTCATCAGGCCGGTTTATCAGAAAGTTACGCCCGCAACAACGCTGATTTGCTGCAGGTCATACATGAAATTATCATTATTACTGTTGTACCGGATGTAGCGCAGATCGGTGCCTAAAGCAAGGCCCGCGTTGCCAAACAGCCGGTCGATAAAGATACGAATTTGCTGCTCAAACTTGTAGGAAACTCCGCCATCAGAGCCGAATGTACCTACCATATAGCCGATACTCGCCAGGCTTTTGGATTGTAACCTCAGGTTCTCTCTGGCTCTTATATCAAACTGGAGTCCAGTACCGATATAACCCGTATTTTGGGCAAATTCCTGGTTAGTTCCCGCCGTTTCGCTGGTTCTGATCAGCAGATAATCAGTACTCAGCATAGCCGGCAAAAGCGCACGAAAACGGGGTCGCATATAAATAGGGAGATATGCGCTCAGCTGAACTCCGATTCCGGCAACCCGAACCGCATTATCTTCACCGAGGCTGCTGCCGATCATCCCGTAAACATTCAGCAGCGGATTTTCATACTGAACCCGGTAAAGCGGGCCGTTGAAGTCGTACAAAACTTCGGGCACATCGGGCGTTACGTTGTCGAAATATGAAAAATCGGCAAACACGTAGTTGAGCGTCAGAGAGTTCAGCGGATCAGGCGAGCGGTCGGCCTGAGGCGCCGATCCCACGGAAAACATCTGGGCGGCGGCAGTACCGGTGAAAATCAAAATGATTAACAGAGCGGGAATAATTCGCGGAATCTGGTATAAATATCGCATATAATCAAAAATGGGAAAGTTTGAAATCGATAGAATATATGAGGAACTTTTCTCAACGTTGTAATATTGTATCTTAAAACATAACTAAACTCCATCTTATATGATTCAGTTTCTTTTAATTTCGTTGATTATGACATTTTCAGGCAATCCGGACTCCAAAACCATTTTTGATTTTGAACTTCAGGATGTGCGCGGAAACTCGGTGGACATGGCAGATTTCAAAGGCAACGTAATGCTGATTGTAAACACAGCATCAAAATGCGGATTCACGCGCCAGTATTCGGGACTACAGAGCCTGCACGAAAAATACAAGGATGAGGGATTAGTCGTGATTGGCTTTCCAACAGCCGATTTCGCCAATCAGGAATTTGATTCGGATGAAGAAATTTCTGAATTCTGCGAAGTGAATTTTGGAGTCACCTTCCCGCTCGTTTCCCGGCTATCCGTACGGGGCAGTGAACAGCATGAGCTGTTTAATTTGCTGACATCAAAAGAAAATGCGGATTTTACGGGGGATATTCGCTGGAATTTTGAAAAGTTTCTGATCGATCAGGAAGGCAATCTGGTTAGAAGATTCAGGTCTGATGTAGAGCCTGATAGTGAGGAGATGATGTCGAGTATTGAGGCACTGCTGGGGCGGTAGGGCAGAGCCGGACTATTGATCGGGAAGATATGCTGAATGGATTACTGTGGGAAAAATTTTCACAGAGATCAAATAAAATCAAACAGATAAGCTTTTTTTGCATTCTTTTTGTATATTTACGGATGACCAATTAGTTCAGCTGGTTATCCGTTAGAAGGTAGCCTAAGCTATAGTGCAACAAATAAGACTCTAATTTTCTATTCGATGTCTGCTGAAGTTATGGAATCGTCCCGTTCCGGGAAGATGAAGCCATTGGTTCTTTACAGCGATGTTTCGAAACGCTCAATTTTCAGAAGCAGCGTAGTTGCATTCTTTATCTTTGCTTTTTCCCTTGTATTTGCTTTTACAGGGCCGATTAGTATCTGGGGAAGTATGATTGTATTGTCGGTTGGCATTCCGCTTTCTGTCTGGATTCTGAACCTCGGCTTCAAAAGCACAACTATCAGACTGCTGAAAAGCGAAGGCGGATTAAGGATTGAAACCAGCTCGCTTTTTGGTACCCGGGTAAACCTCCTTACGCCCAATGTTGTAAAGCACGTCCAGATCCAAAGAGAGCTGCACTGGCACCGCGATAATTCGGGGCACAGCCACAGCGAGAGAGGCAAGGCCACATCGATCGATCATTTTACTTTACAGGTAGTGGATAATAACCAAACCATCTGGAAAGTAAGGACTTTCGAAAGTATGGAAGAAGCTGAGCGCATCGCGGCCGTTTTATCACGCGGATTAGGCCGAAAAGCTGTTGAGCATGCTCCGGATGTGGTTGTCCGGTAGGGCTGCCAGATTATCGCAGAAGAAAGTGGCGTGCAGGCTGCGACTAAGCGAATGTCAGTTCAGAAGATGTGATCTCAGGAAAAAACGGGGAATCCGCACTTTGAGAACGGTTTGATCTTTTCTTGACATCTCATAATACCCTTCCATACTGCCGGCCATAGATTTTAGCACGCAATATGAATTGTAATTGTGTGATTTTCCTGGCTGAATGACCGGCTGTCTTCCAATTACGCCATCTCCGTCAACTTCGTAGGACTCGCCGGCGGAATCTTCGATTTCCCAGTGTCTGCGAAGGAGCTTCACGGGCTCGGTACTCATGTTTTCAATCGTAATGAAGTAAACGAAAACGTATTTCCCTTCGAAAATACTGGATTCATTTTCCATAAATACGGGCTTAACGATTACCCGGATGTCATTGGTTACTTCAGTGAAAATCATGTTAAATGAGATAGATGTCGAAATTGACGGGAATTATCTGTTTAGATAATACGAAAAATTAAACAGCGGGGGAGCGATTAAAGTTTCAACGATTCTTTTTTTGCGCGATATAGATAAGAGAACTGCATTTTTCTTTATCGGCAAATGCTTTCGAATTAGAGATAAAGCCCTTTGCAAAAGCTCTGAAATATCCAGCGATTCCGCTCTCCTGATATTTTTCACTCAGCAGGCTCACGTAAAATGAATCGAGCCACATCCGCTCTGTTTTTAACACCCGCAAACCGTTGTTATTCAACAGCCAGTGCATCGATTTCGGGCTGAAATGGTACAGATGGCGCGGCACGTCCCATGCAGCCCAATAGTTTTTATAGAATTCTGCATCGTAGCTGCGATGGTTTGGCACGGCAATGAAAATGGTGCCACCTTCCTTCAGTTTATCCTTCAGTGCAGCAATGGTTTCATCAGGATTATGCACATGTTCGAGGACATGCCACAGCGTGATGACATCAAATCGGGATTCCGAATCAATCTCACTCAGGTTTTTTACGACGTCAAGATTGTTGATGTTTTCAGCCAGAACGCGTGCTTCATTATCCGGCTCGAGCCCGGTAACGTTCCATCCGCTGCGCTGCATTAATTCGGCAAAAGCGCCGGTGCCGCAGCCAAAATCGAGCAGTTCCGAACTTTTGCGTCCTGATGCGGAAACGATCAATCTTCGCTTAAAACGCAGCGTGTAGTTTCTTGCGATACCATAAAGTTTATTGATCAGCCCTTTTCGGGTATCGGAATGTGAGATGTAGTTCTCAGATTCGTAAAACCGGCTGATCTCATCAGCAGAAGGCACCGGCCAGGTAAAACGCAGCCCCATTTCGGGATTTTCAAACAGAAAAAACGGCTCTCCGGTAACTGAATAATCTTTCAAATCCATAACCTTATGGATTGAGCTGCTTCCCGTCAGGGGGCACGATGCAGGCTGATCTGAAATTGTTGCTGCTTCTTTTTTCATGGCTTTAATTATCCGTTACGTTTCCGAAGATAAAACCAAATCAGGCCGGCTCCAATTAGTCCGAGTCCGGCAAATACGATGTAAAAATCAACCCAGAATGCCAGCGTGAGGCATAACGCGAGCCCAAGAATGGCGATAATTTTTGGATAAAGGCGGTCTTCATCGGGCAGAAACAGTGCAGAGAGATTGGTGATGGAGTAGTAGACCAGCACCGTAAACGCGCTGAATGACCACGTGAGATAGACATTTCCGCTGGCGACCAGAATCAGAATAATGCCCATCGTAAAATAGACCGCTTTTGCAGGGCTCGCGTTTTTTTCGTTGATCTCGGATAATCCTCCGGGCAGATCATTTTCTCTGGCCATAGCAAGCACCACGCGCGAAATCCCCAAAAGCAGATTCAGAAGCACGCCAAGCATGGCGGTGAGCGCCCCAACAGAAATGATGTAGCTGACGTGCGGAAAATTCAGCATGGATGCAGCGGCAAGCAGCGGCGCGGCGATGGCATCGGTAGATTCGGCGAGCGTATCAGGACCGGTCAGGTTTAGCGCGGCCCAGGCGGTTAACACGTAGAGTAACATCGTGAAAACCAGCGTTGTGATAATTGCGGCCGGAATTGTTTTGCGCGGCTCGCGAACTTCCTCGCCCAGCGTTGCGATGCGCCCGTATCCTGTAAACGCCACAAACATGAGCGCGGCAGCGTGCATCATCAGGCTCCAGTTACCCTTTTGATCAGATTCGTAGAGCGCCGCACTGATCGGGTTGATCGATTCCTGCCCGAAAATCAAACCTGCCAGGATGAATGAACCCAAAGCCAGTAGCGTGATCGAGACGATAATTTTATTCGTGCGATCTGACCGTGTGATTCCGCCCGAAACAAGAATCCCCATCAGGAACACGATCAGCAGGGCGCCGCCCGTAACCATCCAGCCGTTTCCAATTCCGGTGATATAGAAGAAATATCCCGAAAAACCGAGCGCAGCCGTGGCCGCTGATGCAGATTTAGCAACCAAAAACATCCATCCCGCGGTAAACCCCATAACCGGATTCAGATATCTGTAGCCATACGCATACGTTCCGCCGCTTACGGGGTGCGATGCGGCAAGCTGGGCGCTGTTGAGTCCGTTAAACGTGGCGGCAAACGTAGCGATCACAATCGCCGGAATTACCCAGTAACCGGCAACACCCGCAGCAATTCCGATACTGACAAAAATTCCGGTTCCGATAATAGATCCGAGCCCCATAAAAACGGCAGCTCCGGTTCCAAGTGACCGCTTTAATCCCATAGAAGTCCTTTTGATTTAGCCCTCATAAAGGGCGAAGATAAGGATTGAATCTTAACTCAGTGTTAAGAAAACGCATCAGCTTTTATCCAGAACTACGGCTGGTTCGAGAGGTTTTACCACCACGTTATCACCTACGGAAAAAGGCATTCTGTTGTCGGTGTGCACAATGCAGTTGCAGCGCTCAAGCTTTACGTGGTAGGTTATATCGTGCCCTTTAAACTCCTTGTTGAGAACCACTCCGCTGATGCCCTGTGTATTGGCCGGCGTGGTGTGTTCGAGCGTAAGATGCTCGGGGCGGATGGAAATCAAAACATCACCCCGTGCCGGGCGGTCGAGCATGATGTTGCCGATATTTGAATTGGCTTCGAGTCCGGAAGCCATCGCTGGAAATACGTTCGTGCGGCCGAGAAACTGAGCCACGAATTTGGTCTTAGGACGATAATATACTTCCTCAGGAGTGCCAATCTGGATCAGCGATCCGTTTTCCATCACGCCGATTCTGTCTGCGACGGAAAGCGCCTCTTCCTGATCGTGCGTGACCAGAATGGAGCTCATTCGCGCTTCTTTCAGAATCCGGCGGACTTCATCTCTCGTCGTCTGGCGAAGCACGGCATCGAGGTTTGAAAACGGCTCATCCATCAATAAAATCTCGGGTCTCGGTGCGAGCGCTCTGGCGACGGCTACACGCTGTTGCTGTCCCCCGGAAAGTTCGTGCGGTTTGCGCTTGCTGAAGGGCATCATGCCGATTAGTTCAAGCATTTCGGCGGCGCGTGCCGTTTTCTGGCTTTTTGGGATATCCCTCAGGCCAAAAATGACATTATCCATTACGGTCAGATGTGGAAACAGGGCGAAATCCTGAAACACAAATCCGATACCCCGTTTTTCGGGTGATCTGTGCGTATAGGGGCACTCAAGCGTTTTCCCTTTCAGCTGGATTGAGCCCTGATCGGTGCGCTCAAATCCGGCAATCAGGCGAAGTGTGGTCGTTTTACCACATCCGCTGGGTCCGAGAATGGCGAAGATTTCCTCCGGATTTACCGTAAAGGAAACCTTGTTCACGACAGGATCATCCTGAGCGTCAAAGCGTTTGGTAAGATTGGTAACTCGAAGTAGTTCGTTCATCATGATTTATATTCCCGGACGAAAAGCAGGCCGACGAAAAATACGGAAAAAAACAGAATACAAAGCGCAAACGGGGCGGCTTCGGCAAACATTGCTTCAGAGGAGAAACTCCAGACGTTCAGGGCAAGCGTTTCGAATCCGATAGGGGATAATAAATATGTTATAGGCAGTTCTTTCATTACTGATAGAAAAACAAACGCGGCCCCCACAATAATTCCATTGAAAAGAAGCGGAAATGTAGATTTCATAAACGCCTTGAAACGCGTATAACCCAGCGATCTAGCCGCTTCCTCAAGCCGTGGTGAAGCCTGATAAAGCGCGCTTCTGATCGGCCCGATGGATTCTGCCATAAAGTGAATCGAGTAGGCCAGAACCAGAACAAATAAACTTTGATAGAGGATAGGAACTGCGTTCAGACTGAACACCACGAAAGCAAGCGCAAGGGCAAGCGGCGGAGTTGCATATCCCAGATAAGCAGTACGCTGGAGCCCGTTCGCAAATCGCGATGGAAACCTTACGCCGATATAGGCGACGGGAATGGCGAGAAGCACAGAAAGCACCGCAGCCGGCGCGGATGCGGTAACCGAGTTTCCGAGTGCCCGGCCCAGATTATCCCAAACCATCGGATCAACGCCCTGCGCGATCCAGAACAGAATGGTAACAACAGGAACTACAAGTGAAACGAACGCAATGGAGAAGACGAAACCACCAGCGAGCCACTTCCACGCGCCGAGTTTGGAAACTTTCGTCTTTCTGCGGGCTCCTGAGCCGACTCTGTGAAACAGAAGCCCCTTCAGGAGTTTGTATTCAAGGATAAGAATGAAAACGGTAAGCGTGAGCAGCATCAGCGCGATCCATGCGGCGTAGATACGGTCGAATGATGCGGCATACTGCAGATAAAGCGCGTAGCTGAATGTCTCGAATCGCATTAGTGAAACCGCGCCAAAATCTCCGATCACGTACAGGCCGATGATCAGCATGCCGGCATAAAATGCGGGCTTCAGCTGGGGCAGAATCACCTTAAACAGGATTGAGAAAGAATTGTAGCCCAGGCTCCGGGCGGCTTCTTCAGTTGAATTGTCAAGCCCGAGCAGGCCGGCTCTCAGGTTCAGAAAAAGATAAGGAAAGGTGTAAAGGCTGATGGCAGCAAGTGAACCCCAGAAACCGTGCGGACGCGGCATTTCTATGCCAAAAATAAGAGCGAGTGTGCCATTTTCGCCGCCCAAACCGAGAAGTGCATAGGCAAGGACATAACCCGGAATGGCGAGCGGCAGAATTCCGATCAGCGTGATAAGTTTTTGGCCGGGAAGATCGGTTCGGGTGGTCAGCCAGGCGAGTGGAAACGAGATTATGGTCGTCACAACCAGCGTGCTCACGGTTAGCAGCAGCGTGTTATAAAGCAGGATCAGATTGCGCTCGCGGAAAATCAGATCGGCCGATTGCGACCACTCACCTTCAAGCGCCCTGAGTAAAAGATAAACCAGCGGTATGGATACAAGAAGGGCAACAAACACCGCCGGAATCAAAAAGTACCAGGGCGGCAGCGATTGAAAAAAACGTATGAACCGCTGACCTATAATAGCCCTACCTCGCGAAGCAGACTTAATGTTTTTTCAAGATCCCGAAGTAAATCGAGATTCAGATCGGGCGTAAGTTTTAATACGCTTTCAAGCTCAGCATCCTGATCCCCAAGCCCGGTGATGGCCGGATATTCGTAGACCTCATTCAGAAAATGCAGCTGAGATTCCTGACTCAGCATGAACTCAATGAATTTGAGCGCGTTTTCGCTATTACGGCTGGATTTGAGAATTGCCAGGCCTGCCACATTTACAAGGTTTCCTGAATCACCTTCTTTAAAGAACGTCTGCGAAACTGGCGTATTCGGCTGATTTTCTTTCAGCCTGCTGAGGTAGTAGTGATTGGTGAGTCCGCCGGAAATTTCTCCGGCCGCAATTGCCTGGAGGATAGAGCTGTTGTTGTTGTAGGCTCTGGCGCCGTTTTCGCGCATATCCATCAGCCACTGCCGGGTTCGGTCTTCGCCTTCAATTTCCCGCATCGCGGTAATGAACGACTGAAATGAAGCGTTAGCCGGCGCCCATCCGATTCTGCCGCGCCACTCGGGTTTTGTCAGATCAAAGACCGATTCGGGAAGCGGTGAATCCCCGATCCTTCGGGTGTGATAGGCGAACACTCTGGCACGGCCGCTGGTAGCAATCCAGGTGCCATCGGTATTCTGGAACTGAGTCGGTATTTCCACTTTTATATCGGTTGGCAGCGCAGCTAGTAAATCTGCCTGATGAACGGCTCCCAAAGCTCCCGCGTCCTGCGCCCAAAATAGATCGGCGGGACTGCGTCGGCCTTCTTCCATAATGGCAACCGCCAGTTGTGTAGTGCCACCGTAGCGGACATTTACCCGAATTCCGGTCTCCTGCTGGAACTTCTGGATCATTGGCTCAACAAGTGCCTTGCTGCGGCCTGAGTATAGTGTAAGCTGCTGCGCTTCAGCGTGATAAAATAAAAATGGAGAAAGAAGTAATAGCGTAAATAAGTGTAATAATATTTTCATATGCCTCGTAATTTTTGAATAGACTAAATCTAAATAATAATCTTGTAAATTGCATCACCCTGTCGGGTTAAGTTTTCTTTCGGGCAGATATCCTCCGATAAAAAATATCCCCGGGAGATTTTACGTTGAGTAATTCTGATGTAAATTAAAGTGTGTGCAGAATCTAACGCCTCATATCTCTTTGCAGTCACAAAACGGGTGAAATATCACCATAACAGGACTTAACTACTTAACCAATGAAAAAACCGCCACGAGAACGTAAGTTCAGAGTATTTATCTGTTTACTTCCGGTATTCTTACTCTTCACGAATCCACAGTTCATTTCGGCGCAGTCGCCTGAGCATATTGAGGGCAGAATGATAAATGCCGAAACGCAGCGATCTGTATCCTATGGCCATATTTTTATTTTCGACCGGAATATCGGAACTGTATCAAATGGTTTTGGCATGTTCCGGTTTCCGTCGGCTATTCTTCAGGGCGATCCGATGACGATCCGCTTTTCAGCTATCGGCTACTATTCCGTGGATTTAAGTACGGATGATCTGCTTGGTATGGATGAAATTGTGGTTGAGCTCAGGCCAAGAGTTTATGAGCTTGAGGAGGCGGTTGTTGAAGCTGAGGAGGTTGAGTTTTCTAAAGAACGCATTACAAACCGGGGCTTCAGATCACGTACATTCGGTGCTCGCCACGCCAGCGGAGGATTCTCCAGGCCGGTTGAAAACGTAACGTATATTAAAGCTCAGCGCGTGGATATTGATGAGAAAAAGCCGGTGCGGCTAACCTCAATAGAAGTCAGAATCAGCTCAATCGGTGAATCAGAGACTGTCAGAAGTTTTCAGTCAGCCGAAGAAAGTGAGCTGCATTTCAGGCTCAGAATTATGAATGCGGATGAAAATGGTAATCCCGGTTATTCAGATTTAATGCCGCATGATGTCCGGCTGCAAACCAATGCCGCCAGGCAAACGCTGAAGTTTGACATTTCAGAGTACGACGTATTTATCGAGGATGGTTCCTTCTATTTCGTAATTGAAAAGTTAGTGCCCGATTTATCCCGTTTTCACGGCTATTATCCGATGTTCGCAACAGAGGAAGGTCCGCATCCGCATTACCTCAGATTCAGAACGTTTCAGCAGTGGGGCAGGGGAAATTCAGACCGCGAGCTTGGTTATGAAGTCTACTACGAAGTAGAGAAAGAGTCGAAGTAGGAAACTTGCGGGATATATAGCTCTTAAATCAAAAAAAACTCCGGGACTTTCGTCAGCCGGCGGTTTTTTGTTTAGGATAAACTTGTTGAAAAGTTATGAAGCAATATTAGTATGGCAGTTTTGTCCAAGCCGGCGCATTTAAAATTCTCCAAAAAACTCATTACTATTACATGCCCGAAGATTTAAACCAAACGCAGTGAACAGTCATGTCGCCGAATACCGGAAAACTGGAGAAAAAAGCAGACGAATTAGGAATCGGCAAACTAAAGCGTCATATCTTTCTTTGCGCTACGCCAACGAAGCCGAAATGCTGTAAAAATGAACGGGGACTGGAATCCTGGGTTTATCTCAAAAACAGGCTGAAAGAGCTCAAACTCGAAGGCAGCGGCGGCATTCACAGGTCAAAGGCCGACTGCCTGCGTGTTTGTAAAAACGGGCCTGTGGCTGTGGTCTATCCGGAGGGCGTTTGGTATCACTCCTGCACGACTGAGGTGATCGAGCGCATCATTCAGGAGCATCTGATCGGCGGACATCCTGTGGAAGAATTCCGGTTCGGTAATCCCGATACTCCTGAGTAATTTGGGCTGATCATCTTACTTCAAGCAAAACATATCTAAATGGCTGATTTTTCTACTCCCGGAACCATCTCTGTATCCTGTCCGCTTCAACTGGCGCCTTTTCTGGAAAAAGAACTGCTGGATCTTGGGATGACTCCCATAAACATCCGCTCAACCGGAATGGATGTAAAGGGATCACTTAAAGACTGTATCCGGCTTTGCCTCGGGCTCCGCACGGCTCACCGCGTTCACTTTCTGCTTGAGGAAACAAAAATTGATACGCCCGATCAGCTTTACGGATGGCTGAAGAAAATTTCGTGGGAGGATTACATCGATGCCAATGGCTATCTCTCGGTCACCTCAAGGGTGGATCATCCATCTATATCCAACACCCAGTTTGCCAATCTCAGGGTAAAAGATGCCGTAACGGATCGCATCCGCTCAAAAAAAGGCCGTCGCCCCGATTCCGGACCTGACCTCTCCAAAACCGTGCTTTTCCTTTACTGGGATAAGGATATCGCGCGCGTTTATCTGGATACAACCGGCGAATCGCTTTCGCGGCGCGGATACCGGAGACAGCAGGGCCCCGCGCCGATGCAGGAAAGTCTGGCCGCAGCACTGGTGATGCAAACCGGATGGCCGGAGCTTATGAAAAAGCCAGGAGCCGTATTTGTGAATCCCATGTGCGGAAGCGGCACGCTCGCCATCGAGGCGGCACTTTTTGCCAAAGGACTCGAACCGGGCGCGCTCCGGAAAAACTACGGATTTATGCACATCACCGGCTATGAGCGCACATTTTACCGGGAAATCAGGAAGGAAAACCTTAAAAAAAGGGAAACGGAAAATATCATAACTCCTGTGATCATTGCCGCGGATCATGATAAAAACGCAATTGATGCGGCAATGGAAAACGCAGAAGCTGCATCCGTCAGGGATATGATTCAGTTCGAACTTTGTGATGTCGCCGACACGCCGGTGCCGGATGGAGAAGGCGCGGTGCTGATCAACCCGCCTTACGGGAAACGCATCGGCGAGACCGAGGCGCTGAAGGATCTTTACCAGAAAACGGGAGATTTTCTCAAAAACTCCTGTGCAGGAAAAACTGGATTTGTGATTACCGGCAATCCCGAGCTTGGTCAGAAAATCGGTTTAAAGGCATCATCCAAAAAGATGTTCTTCAATTCCACGATTGAGTGCCGGCTGCTGGAATACGAACTTTACGAGGGGTCAAAAAAGGAAGGCTGATTTTAATCAGGTCATTTGGGTAAAGGTTTCTATCCTATGTATTTTGATATATTAAAGTAGGTTACAGCGTCCATCTTATTGTAGGGACATGGCATGCCATGTCCCTACAATAAGATTTTGGTGTGCACATTTTTCATTTTCGCCATCCGCCCCCTGAATCTTTTTAGAAAATCCTCCGTAATTATCCCCAGCTCACTCAACAATAACAGTAAATAATCTGCTTATGAAAAAACTGCTGTTTCCAATTTTCCTGTCTCTGTTGGTGCTGTCATTCGCTTCAACAGCCAGTGCGGAAGACAAGTCGCTTCCGGGCGTCTGGAATGGCGCTGTGGAATTACCCGGCACTTCACTTGAGGTAATCATCACATTTACCAACGGTGATGACGTTTCAGGAAAGATCGATATTCCGATGCAGGGAGCCTCAGGACTGGATCTCGTTTTCCACTCAGCTGATCCTGAACAGCTCTCGTTTTCGATTTCCGGTATACCGGGCGAGCCTACGTTCAACGGCTCATTTGAGTCGGAGCACCAGATAAAAGGAAACTTCAGCCAGGGCGGACAAACGTTTCCTTTTTATCTTGAGCGTAAAGGTGCTGAGGATGCGGATGGCAATGGCGGCAAAAGCTACGAATCAGGTCCCGGAATTCTCTATGAGATTCTGCCTGAGGTGATGGAAAAAGCATCAGAAAAATGGAATATACCCGGAATCGCTGTCGGCATTGTTACTGCCGACAGCGTTTTTTTTATGCAGGGATTTGGAACAGCAGATATTGAATCAGGGCACGAAGTTACGCCTGATACGCGCTTTGCCATTGGCTCCACCACAAAAGCGTTCGTAGGATTCGCAGTTTCGATGCTGGCAGATGAAGGAGTAATAAATCTGAGTGACCCGGTAAGAACCTGGATGCCCGATTTCAGGCTGTACGATAATATTGCCACAGAACGATTAAATGCCGTTGATCTGCTTACGCACCGCTCCGGGCTTCCGCGTCATGATCTGGCGTGGTACGGTTCGGAAAGAACGCGCGAAGAACTTTTTCAGAGCCTGAGATATCTCGAGCCATCCGAAGATATCCGTGTTGAGTTTCAGTATCAGAATTTGATGTATATGGCGGCCGGAGTGCTTATTGAGCGCACTACAGGGCAGAGCTGGGAGGATTTTACGCAGGATAGAATTTTTAATCCTTTGGGGATGAATGGCGCGAATTTTTCCGTCAACGATCTGCCAAAAACCGACGATTTTGCGCGCGGTCACGTTTACATGAACGATGAAATCTCCGTAATTCCTTATCGCAGTCTTGATGCCGTTGGCCCGGCCGGATCAATAAACGCTTCGGCTTCGGATATGGGGAAATGGCTTCAGTTTTTGCTGAATGACGGCAAAATTGGTGGTCAGGAACTTGTATCCAAATCTGCAGTTGACCGTCTGTTTTATCCCCGGATTTCTTTTCCGGCGGCTGATTCAAAAACCAAAGCACGCGGTTACGGACTTGGCTGGTTTACAGATGTTTATGAAGGACATCACTATTGGCATCACAGCGGCGGAATTGATGGGTTTTTAGCGAGTGTTGGCCTGCTGCCAGATGCAGGCGCAGCTTACGTAGTGCTGACGAACTCATCCACAAATCAGGCGATAAACGAAATTCCGGCGATTATTGTGGATCACATGCTCAACCTTGATCCCGGCGACTGGCGAAGCAGATATTTTCCGGATGATGAAGAGCCCGAAGCCGAGCCTGATGAAACTACACCTCTTGCCGATGGCGATGAGCCGGATGAAGATGGCCGCGTAACCGGAACCAGCCCGAGTTTTGCTCTTGAGGATTACGCCGGAGTATACACGCATAAAGGATATGGCACTGCCGAAGTTAAATATCAGGATGGAAGCCTTGCAGTTAAGCTGAACACGCTGGAGTTTGATCTTAAGCACTGGCATTTTGACGTCTTTCACGCCTCCGGCGATGTAATGCCGGGACAGTCCATTCCCGTTCAGTTTAACATGGATACTTCAGCGCGGCTTGTCTCATTCACAGCGCAGATCGAAGCTGCCGTTGATCCGATACGGTTCACGAAGCAGGCAGATCAGCGGTTAACAGAACGAAGCTATCTGGAACAGTTTGCAGGCGACTGGCTCGTGGAAGGCGTGCAGTCTTTGAAACTCGAAATCCGGGGCGAAAATTTGATAGCCACGCTTCCAAATCAGCCGCAATATACGCTGAATGCGATTGATGAGAATCTGTTTGAATTAGACGGCCTGCCGGGCTTTAATCTCCGCTTCGACAGTTTTGATGACAAAGCAACATCCGCGACGATGATCCAGCCCAACGGCCGTTTTTCGGTAAAAAGGGTTGAGGATTAAAACTGTTTACCTGCTCAGATATAGGTTTTTGAACTCATAGGGCTTCCTGAAATGTTCATCGTCGAAGTTTTCCAGGAAGTAGATTGTCTCGCCGGTTGATTTCATCTCAGGGCCAAGTTCTTTCTTCACTTCAGGAAACTTGTTGAACGGGAACACCGGCTCCTTAATCGCAAAATGCTTCAGGTGGCTGGTGAGGTCAAACTCGCTCAGTTTCTTGCCCATAATCACCTTCACGCCAATATTGGCATCAGGCCGGCTTGCGGCTTTTGCGATAAACGGGATGGTTCGCGTTGCGCGCGGGTTACACTCAAGCACGTACACCTTATCATCTTTCACGGCATACTGCACGTTCATGAATCCCTGAATTTTCATCGCCTTTGCGATTCGCAGCTGGTAATCACGGAGCGTGTTAATCACTTCCTCAGAGAGCGACCAGGGCGGAAGTACCGCCGTTGAATCCCCGGAATGAACTCCGGCCGGCTCCAGATGCTGCATGATGCCCGCCTCGTGTAACTGATCGCCGTCGAAAACGGAATCAAAATCTACTTCGGTAGCTTTCTCGAGATAGTGATCAATCAGAAACGCGTTTTCGGGATGCGTTTTCAGGATGGCATGCACGTACTCTGTAAGTTCATCCTCCTTGATTGCAATCCGCATTCCCTGACCGCCGAGTACGTAGCTGGGGCGGATCAGCACGGGATACCCGACTTCTTTGGCGACTTCCAGCGCTTCCTCCACGTTTGTGGCCATGCCGTAATCCGGAAACGGGATTTTCAGGTCTTCGAGCAGTTTGGAGAATTTGCCGCGATCCTCAGCAAGATCCATCATTTCATACGGCGTGCCGAAAATCTTGTAACCGCCTTCATGGAAACGTTTGGCAAGCTTCAGCGCAGTTTGGCCGCCAACCTGAAGGATGACGCCCTCCGGTTTTTCGTACTCCCAGATATCCATAACGCGCTCCCAGAAAACCGGCTCAAAATAGAGTTTATCGGCAATATCAAAATCGGTTGAGACCGTTTCCGGGTTACAGTTTACCATGATGGTCTCGTATCCAAGCTCTTTTGCGGCAAGTACGGCGTGCACACAGGAATAATCAAATTCGATACCCTGACCGATCCGGTTCGGTCCGCTCCCGAGAATCATCACCTTGGGTTTATCGGTAACAACACTCTCATTTTCTTTCTCGTAGGTTGAGTAGTAGTAGGGCGTCTCGGCCGGAAACTCACCGGCGCAGGTATCCACCACGCGGAAAACGGGTTTCAGTCCGAGCGAAATTCGATACGAGCGGACATCATCCTCAGAGACATTATTTCCGCTTCGGCTGAGGAGCCAGGAGATTTGTTTATCGGAGAAGCCGGCCTGTTTCAGCTCCAGCATATCATCCTCAGAAATTCGTTCAAGTTCCTGGCCTTCCGTGCGGTTTTCCAGGCTCACCATGTACCGAATCTGCTGCAGGAACCAGGGATCAACTTTGGTGATATCGTGAAGCTCATCCACGCTGGTTCCCATCTTGAACGCGTTGCGGATTTGCAGTGTGCGGTCCCAGTACGGCTTCAGCAAACGTTCGCGAATGGTTTTCCGGTCGGGGTCATCGTAGCCGTCGGCGCCAAGACCGGAATGGCCCGTTTCCATGCTCTGCCATGCTTTATTCAGCGCTTCAGGGAAGGTTCGACCGATCGACATCACCTCGCCCACGGCTTTCATCTGCGTGGATAGTTCTTCATCCACGCCGGGGAATTTGTCGAAATTAAAGCGTGGTACTTTCACCACGACGTAGTCAAGGCTCGGCTCAAAACAGGCCGATGACGTTTTTGTGATCTGATTTTTGAGTTCATCCAGATTGTATCCCACGGCCAGCTTCGTTGCGATCTTCGCAATCGGATATCCGGTCGCTTTGGAAGCCAGGGCAGAAGAACGGCTTACTCTGGGATTAATCTCAATCGCCACAAGACGATCCGTACCGGGCTCAACCGCGAACTGCACATTGCATCCGCCGGCAAAGGTGCCGATTGAGCGCATCATTTTGATCGCGGCGTTACGCAGTTTTTGCAGCATTTTGTCGGTGAGCGTCTGCGTTGGTGCCACGGTAACAGAATCGCCGGTATGCACGCCGAGCGGATCCATATTTTCAATCGAGCAGATAATAATTACGTTATCATTGCTGTCCCTCAAAAGCTCCAGTTCGTACTCTTTCCAGCCGAAAATACACTCCTCGATCAAAATTTCGTGAACAGGGCTAAGCTCCAAGCCTCGAAGCACTTTTCGCTCGAACTCATCCTCATTCCAGATGATCCCGCCGCCCATTCCGCCAAGTGTGAACGAGGGGCGAATCACAACGGGCAGGCCGCCCAGTTCCAGCGTAACTTCC
>PXAI01000186.1 GCA_003567135.1 Balneolia bacterium
CCTGGAAACGCGAAAAAGAGCAGGAAGAACAGACAGTTGACAACAAGCCGGATAAAAAAGCTGCCCAGCACCAGAAACAAAATGGTGAAACCAACACTTCCGATAATGACAGCGGACCGAAGACTAAAGAACAAAAGCGTTTAGAGGCCGAACATCGAAATAAGCTCAGCAAAGAAACAAAACAGCTGAGAACACAGCTCCGCAAATACGAAAAGGATCTTGAAATCAAAGAAGCCAGAAAAAAAGAACTCGAAGAACTCCTCGCCGATCCCGAATTCTATCAAAAAAACGAAGCCGCCAAGCTCATCCGCGAACACGGCTCACTAAACGGTGAAATCGACGAACTGACAGAAAAATGGGCTACGCTGGCCGAGCAGATTGAGGAAATGGTGCAGGGGTGAGGTGAATAATTCTGTGGCGGGATGGCGGCTTCGGGTTCGCCGGTGTTTCGGTCACTTGATATCTAAGAAAATGATCAACACAACCACCTCCTAAAAGCTCCCGAAGCCGTCATCCCGCAAAATCCTTCTCGCGACAGCGAGGATTTATGTCGGGATCTTCCAACGTGGATTTAGCTTCGATCGGTGATAGCTCACAGATTCTAGACCAAAAAATTCGCGGGTACCATTTCGGACGGCGATATTTAGCCTGAAAAACATCTGTCCAAAAGTAACGCTGGAAGATCCCGCATATCGTGTAATTACTTAATCCTGAATTGCTTACGAGCCCGAATGCGTGATGACAGCGTTGGAGACGATGTTGGTTTGGAGGGGCGGGATGACTGCTTTGACTGCGACTATTATTTCATTGGACAATGAGTAAATATTAGGTACCACAAAAATTCTGAACTCTGATACGATGCGAAGCGTAGTACCGTGCAGCGTTTTCACACATTCTGAATTCTCTCCTTCTTTTTTCTTGAAAAACCGGCATAAATATGTTAATATGTTTTTATGCGTACAACAGTTCAAATACCAGATCACATCCTCAAAAAAGCTAAACTTAAGGCTGTAAAGGAGGGGATTACGCTCAAACAGCTTTTTATTTCGGCGCTTGAAAAAGAGCTGGCATCGGGTGATAATTCGCCTTCGGATGCGCCCTGGAAAAAGCTTCGGGGTTCGGGTTCAACGCAGAACCTTGATCCTCAGGAATCGGGTTTCAACGGATATCCCACCGATGATTATCTCACCGGTGTACAAATCAACGATCCGGGTTCATGATTCTGCTCGATACGCACGTCTGGCTGTGGTGGTTGTTTGGGGATGGTTTGCTGAAACTGGCTCATCGTGATGAACTTGATCGGCTTGCTGCTAACCGGCAGCTGGCACTTTCCTGGGTCAGCGTTTGGGAGGCCGAAATGCTCGACAGAAAAGGGCGAATCATACTGAATCAGGACTTTGAAGACTGGATCACTGAAGCGGTTAATCCTGCCTTCATCACGCTATTAAGCGCAGATAAGGATGTTGTCTGCGCACAGCGAAAACTATCGCCATCTTTCCATAATGATCCTGCCGACCGGCTGATCGCGGCTACGAGCATCTTGTCTGAATATCCGCTCGCTTCATTTGACCGCAGGATTATTGATTCCGGCGATGTGCGTATTCACTGGGATGGCTAAAATCAGCCTGAGCTGCTGCCTTTCTTTTCCTCAACTTTTTGCACGGCTTCCGGTTTGTACCATTTCACGTAACTGAAGAGTATCCATAACCCGACGATAACCAGCGGAATACTCAGCAGCTGGCCCATCCCCACGATCCAGTCTACGGCAAAATCGGCCTGTTCCACCTTAGTGATTTCAGCGAAAAAGCGTCCTGTGAACAGGATAACCAGGAAAAGCCCGAGCATCGCGCCTTCCGGCGGACGATTTTTGTACCATTTATAGAATCCCCAGAGAACAGCAAAAAGCACGGCCAGCATCGCGGCCTCATACAGCATGGAGGGATGTCGCGGTACGCCGTCGCCGATTCGTTCAAAAATAACACCCCATGGCATCTCGGTTGGATGACCATAAATCTCGTGATTGAAAAAATTTCCGGTTCGCACCAGAATTCCGCCAAAGGCGAAGGGGAGCGTCATCCGGTCAAGTACCCAGACGTACGTGAGATCGCTTCGTTTTCTAACGTAAAGCCAGATTGCAATAATGTTGCCCAGAAACGCACCGTGGCTCGCCAGGCCGCCCTGCCATATCATGAAGATTTCAACCGGATTCCGTAGATACCGCTCGAGATCATAAAAAATTACCTCGCCCATTCGCGCACCGATCAGCGTTCCGAGAAAGAGATAGGTGAGCAGGCTGTCGGCATAGTCTTTGGGCTTGCCGGCATGTTTGAACGTGAGCGATCCGATATAATATCCGATAACAAATGCCATCGCGAACAGAAATCCGTACCAGTGCATGATGATCGGGCCAATCGACTGGAATCCGGGCGAAGGGAGGATAGAAAAGATGGCTAAGCCAAGAATCAGCGAGCCGGCAAATATACCCGCAAAATAAATGGCCGGAAGATCATTCTGAACGGGCGTTTCGGCCTGTTTACTTCGCTTTTTCCGTTTCGAAGCGGATGATTCGGCCGGTTTGCTGAAATAGTTGTAACCGACGACCATCAGCACAACGGCCAGAATAAGCCCGAATATGGGAACTTCGAAGGGCAGTGAAAACTCGCCAATCGTGATGAGCTCGGGATTGTGCGGCCAGTAAAAATAACTTTGATCCATAAAACAGGTTCTGCTCAGCTCTCTTTGGTATAAGTGGTTCCGTCGGGGCCGTCTTTCAGGCTAATGCCTATTTCCGAAAGCTGATCGCGGATTAAGTCGGCGGTAGCAAAGTTTTTTTCAGCCCGGGCCTTTTTGCGGATTTCCAGAATCAGGTTCATAAGTGGTTCCTCGATATCTGATCCGCTGTCGGTTCCGGCCTCAGATGTTGCCGGAATGCCAAGTGCGTTTTCAGTAATATCAATCAGGAATTCAAGAGCTTCTGAAATATCAGCATCATTTTCAGCTTTAAGCGCTTTGATCAGCCCGAATATCCCGGCGATAGCCTGCGCGGTGTTAAAATCGTCATTCAGGCTTTTGAGGATGTTTTTCAGATGCGCCGTATAGTCGAAAGGAGACGAATTTTCTGATTGCGAACGGTTTTGCAGTTCAGAGACAGAATCCTGCAAACGCTTCAGGCCGGTTTCAGCTGCGGTAAGCGCATCCTCCGAAAAATCTGTAGTACTGCGGTAATGGCTTTGCAGCAGGAAAAACCGGATTACCTCAGGCCTCCAGCTTCGGGTCAAAAGTTTGTGGCTTCCCTCGTAAAACTCTCGGAGGGAGATGGCATTACCGAGTGACTTGCCCATTTTTTGCCCGTTGAGCGTAACCATGTTGTTGTGCATCCAGTATTTGACGAACATTTCGCCGTGGGCGCATTCACTTTGCGCGATCTCGCACTCGTGGTGCGGAAACTGGTTCTCAAGCCCGCCGCCGTGAATATCAAAGGATGTGCCCAGATATTTGGTGCTCATGGCAGAACACTCGATATGCCAGCCCGGATAGCCCCATCCCCAGGGTGAAGGCCATTTCATAATGTGACCGTCATCGGCTTTTTTCCAAAGGGCGAAATCGGAGGGATGCTTTTTGTCGGATGCGGCCTCTACGCGCGTTCCGGACTCAGAATCTTCGGTGGATCTACCGCTTAGTTTGCCGTAATCCGGATTCGAAGAGACCTCAAAATAGACGTTTCCGTTGACTTCATACGCGTGTCCTTTTTCGATTAGCTTGCGGATCATTTCGATCTGCTCAGGAATGTGCCCTGAAGCGCGCGGCGTGATATCCGGGCGCAGCACGTTCAGTTTGTCCATATCCTCGAAGTAACGATTCGTGTACTTCTCGGCAATTTCCATGGGCTCCAGACGCTCGATCCGGCTCTGTTTTGCCAGCTTATCTTCACCTTCGTCGGCATCGTCGGTCAGGTGGCCGACATCCGTAATATTCTGCACATAGCGTACGCGATATCCAACCCAGCGGAGGTAGCGAACGACTACATCAAACGAAACATAGCTTTTGGCGTGGCCAAGATGGGCATCCCCATAAACAGTAGGCCCGCA